>NZ_KI914929.1:25703-40852 GCF_000520575.1 Arthrobacter sp. I3 | reverse complement strand
CTGGCTCTCGCCGCCGTCGCCGCCTATTTCGGGCGCCGGGGCCACGTGGACGGCCATCCTGTTTCTGTCGGCGCCGTCGTCGTGGACCACCAGCTGCAGCCGGGCTCGGCCGCGGTCGCGGCCACCACGGCCCGGACCCTCGATGAGCTCGGGCTCTCTCCCGTGACGGTCAGGACTGTCGACGTCGCCTCCAGCGGCGCGGGTCCCGAGGCCGCCGCCCGGGACGCCCGCCATGCGGCTCTTGAGGCCGCCGCGGACGAGGCAGGTGCAGCCGCGATCCTGCTCGGCCACACCCTCGATGACCAGGCCGAACAAGTACTCCTGGGCCTGGCGCGCGGGTCGGGCACCCGGTCCCTCGCCGGGATGCGGCCGGCCCGCGGCCGGCTGCTGCGCCCGTTCCTGGGCCTGCGGCGCGCGGACACCCTGGAGATCTGCCGGGTGGAGGACCTGGAGCCCTGGCACGACCCGTCCAACACCGATCCCGTGTACGCGCGTTCCCGGACCCGGGTTGAGGTGCTGCCCCTGCTGGAGGACAAGCTTGGCCCCGGCGTTGCCGAATCGCTCGCCCGCACCGCCGCGATCCTGCAGCTCGACGCCGATTACCTGGAGGACGTGGCGAACGACACGTTCGAGCGGCTGCGCCAGCAGACAGGGGAGGAGATCAGCCTTCCGGAGGCCGGGCTGAGGGATCTTGCCCCGGCCGTGAGGTTCCGGGTGATCGCCAAGGCCGCCGCCGCCGTCGGCGGTCAGCAGCCCAGCTACCAGCGGCTGCTCGCGGCGGAAGCGCTCCTGCGCCGGCAGGGATCGGCCGGCCCGGTGGAGCTTCCCGGCGCGGTCAGCGTCTTCCGGCTCTCGCTCGCGCGGCTCCTTGCGGCGGAGCCGTCCGCCGCCGGTGTTCCCCGCGAAGCCGCCCGCTGTGGGAAGCTTGTATTCCGGCCTCAACAGCCGCCCCGAAATTAGTCGCACCCCGCATCTACACAGGAGCCATTGGTGGATTCAAACGACGTCCAGGCAGACCTCAAACACGTTCTCTACACCAAGGAACAGATCCAGCAACGGATCACCGAACTCGCGGCGCAGATCGACAAGGACTACGAGGGCCGCGACCTCCTGATCGTCGGCGTGCTCAAGGGCGCCGTCATGGTCATGGCAGACCTGGCCCGTGCGCTGCACACCCACGTCTCCATGGACTGGATGGCCGTCTCCTCGTACGGCTCGGGCACGCAGTCCTCAGGCGTGGTCCGCATCCTGAAGGACCTCGACACCGACCTCATGGGCAAAGACGTCCTGATCGTCGAGGACATCATCGATTCCGGCCTCACGCTGTCCTGGCTCAAGACGAACCTGGAATCGCGCGGCACGGCGTCGGTGGAAATCTGCACCGCCTTCCGTAAGCCGACGGCCGCCAAGGTCAAGATCGACGTCAAGTACGTCGGCTATGACATCCCCAACGAGTTCGTGGTGGGCTATGGCCTGGACTACGCCGAGAAGTACCGCAACCTGGACTTCGTCGGCACCCTGGCTCCGCACGTCTACGAGTAAATCGTTCACGCGAAGGCAACCCCGTCCGGGCCCCGGGCGGCCGGAGGCCCGGCCCCGCTACGCCCACAGGGAACTTTTGCCCTTTGCCGTGCGTGAGGTAGTGCGACGGTGTATAGCTAGAAGCTGACGCAGCACCACACGCGCGCAGACCGGTCGCCGTGCAGCACTACCAGGAGGGACGGGGCCAGCCCCGAACAGATGAAAGCTAAGAGTTTCTTCAAGGGCCCCGGCATCTGGATTGTCGTCGTGGTGGCCATGCTGCTGCTGGCATTTGCCACGCTGGCGCCGGGCGGCGCCAGCCGGATCGACACTGACAAGGGCCTTGAGCTGCTGACAGCCGGCGGCAAGGTTGAACAGGCCAAGATTTTTGACGCCGAGAACCGGGTGGACCTGGTCCTGAAGGACAACCTTCAGGTCGACGGGCAGGACAAGGGCAAGAACGTCCAGTTCTACTTCGTCAACGCCCGCGCCCAGGACGTCGTCAAGGCCGTCACGGACTCCAAACCGTCCGGCGGCTTCACCGACCAGCCGATCGAAAACAACTGGTTCTCCGGGCTCTTCTCCCTGCTGGTGCCCGTGCTGTTGCTCGGCGTCCTGTTCTGGTTCCTGCTCTCCCGGATGCAGGGCGGCGGGTCCAAGGTGATGCAGTTCGGCAAGTCCAAGGCCAAGCTCGTCAACAAGGACATGCCCCAGGTGACCTTCAGCGATGTCGCCGGCGCCGATGAGGCCGTCGAGGAACTCGAGGAGATCAAGGAATTCCTGCAGGAACCGGCCAAGTTCCAGGCCGTTGGCGCCAAAATCCCCAAGGGCGTGCTGCTCTACGGCCCCCCGGGCACCGGCAAAACCCTCCTGGCCCGCGCGGTTGCCGGCGAGGCCGGCGTACCCTTCTTCTCCATCTCAGGCTCCGACTTCGTGGAAATGTTCGTCGGCGTGGGCGCCTCCCGTGTCCGCGACCTCTTCGAGCAGGCCAAGTCCAACGCGCCGGCGATCATCTTCGTCGATGAGATCGACGCCGTCGGCCGGCACCGCGGCGCCGGAATCGGCGGCGGCAACGACGAGCGCGAGCAGACCCTGAACCAGCTGCTGGTGGAAATGGACGGCTTCGACGTCAAGACCAACGTCATCCTGATTGCCGCCACGAACCGCCCCGACGTCCTGGACCCCGCCCTGCTGCGTCCGGGCCGCTTTGACCGGCAGATCGGGGTTGAGGCCCCCGATTTGATCGGCCGCGACCAGATCCTGCAGGTGCACGCCAAGGGCAAGCCGATGGCTGCCGGCGTCGACCTCAAGGCTGTTGCCAAGAAGACCCCCGGCTACACGGGCGCGGACCTGGCCAACGTTTTGAACGAGGCCGCCCTGCTGACGGCCCGGTCCAACGCCAACCTGATCGATGACCGCGCCCTGGACGAGGCGATCGACCGCGTCATGGCCGGCCCACAGAAGCGCAGCCGGGTCATGAAGGAACACGAACGCAAAGTCACCGCGTACCACGAAGGCGGCCACGCCCTCGTCGCGGCTGCCCTGCGGAACTCCGCCCCGGTCACCAAGATCACCATCCTGCCCCGCGGCCGTGCCCTCGGCTACACCATGGTGGTCCCGGAAAACGACAAGTACTCCATCACCCGCAACGAGCTGCTCGACCAGATGGCCTACGCCATGGGCGGCCGCGTCGCCGAGGAACTCGTCTTCCACGATCCGTCCACGGGTGCATCCAATGACATCGAGAAGGCCACCGGGATCGCCCGGAAGATGGTCACCGAGTTCGGCATGAGCGAACGGGTCGGATCGGTGCGCCTCGGCCAGGGCGGCGGCGAGCCGTTCCTGGGCCGCGACGCCGGCCACGAGCGCAACTACTCGGACCAGATCGCCTACATCGTCGACGAGGAAGTGCGCCGCCTGATCGACGGCGCCCATGATGAGGCCTACGCCATCCTGACCGAGAACCGGGATGTCCTGGACGAGCTGGCGCTGGAACTGCTCGAACGCGAAACACTGAACCAGGCCGAAATCGCGCAAATATTCACCCACATCCGCAAGCGCGACTTCCGCGACGTCTGGCTCTCCAAGGAGACCCGCACGCTCCAGACCGCCGGCCCGGTGGAGTCACGCCGCGAAAAGGCGGAGCGTGAAGCCCAGGAGGAAGCCACCCACGCCCGGCTCGAAGAGCCCTTGGATGCCCAGCCCCCGCATGCCCAGGGCGTCGGCGGGCAGGAGTCCTTCCAGGGCGGTGCAACAGATATCGGGACTGATGGTCATCCCGGCTAGGCTTCTTCTGTGACTTCTAACTTCGACGACGACGTTCCCGCCCCCGCCGCTGCTTCGGCGGGGGACGGGGGAGCCCCGCATTCAAAGTCCAAAGTGGACCGCCCCAGGATCGAAGCGGCAGTACGGGAAATCCTGCTGGCGATCGGTGAGGACCCGGACCGCGGCGGCCTCATTGACACCCCGAAGCGGGTGGCCAAGGCCTACGTGGAAATGTTCGCAGGCCTGCACCACGACCCCGCCGAGATCCTGGCCACCACCTTCGACCTCGAGCACGAGGAACTCGTGCTGGTCAAGGACATTCCGTTCTATTCCACCTGCGAGCACCACCTGGTGCCGTTCCACGGGGTGGCGCATGTGGGCTACATCCCGTCCCACGACGGCAAGGTCACGGGCCTGAGCAAGCTGGCGCGCGTGGTGGACATGTTCGCCAAGCGCCCGCAGGTCCAGGAACGCCTGACCACCCAGATCGTCGAGGCCCTCGTTACGCACCTCAATCCGCGTGGCGCGATCGTCGTCGTCGAATGTGAACACCTGTGCATGTCCATGCGGGGAATCCGCAAGCCCGGCGCCAAGACCGTCACCAGCGCGGTGCGCGGGCAACTCCATGACCCGGCCACCCGTGCCGAAGCCATGAGCCTCATCGGGCCTGAGCAAGCTGGCGCGCGTGGTGGACATGTTCGCCAAGCGCCCGCAGGTCCAGGAACGCCTGACCACCCAGATCGTCGAGGCCCTCGTTACGCACCTCAATCCGCGTGGCGCGATCGTCGTCGTCGAATGTGAACACCTGTGCATGTCCATGCGGGGAATCCGCAAGCCCGGCGCCAAGACCGTCACCAGCGCGGTGCGCGGGCAACTCCATGACCCGGCCACCCGTGCCGAAGCCATGAGCCTCATACTCGGAAGGTAAGAACACAGACCATGGACTCCCTAGCTGCAGCCCCGGGCACCGGCCCCGCCACTTCGCCCCTGCCCATCCTGCGCAAACCGCGCCCGGCGGCGAAGTTCCAGGACCTGCCCACGGACCGGACACTGGTGATGGGAATCCTCAACGTCACCCCTGATTCCTTCAGCGACGGCGGAGCCTATGCGACGGCGGACACGGCGATCGCGGCCGGGCTGCGGATGTTCTACGCCGGGGCGGACATCATTGACGTCGGTGGCGAATCCACCCGCCCGGGTGCCACGGCAGTCGGCGCTGACGAGGAACAGCGCCGCGTCCTGCCGGTCATCGAGGCTCTGGTCAAGGCCGGCGCCCTGGTCAGCATCGACACCACCCACGCCGCGACGGCTGCCGCGGCCCTGAAGGCCGGCGCCGCGATCATCAACGACGTCTCGGGCCTGACCATGGAACCGGAAATGGCCGAACTCGCCGCCCGCACCAAGGTCCCCTACATCCTCACGCACCGCCGCGGCGACGCCAGCACCATGAACTCCCTGACGGACTACCGTGACGTCGCCGGGGAAGTCGTGACGGAGCTCGCCGGCGTCCGCGACAAGCTGTACGCCGCCGGGGTCGCGCCGGAACAGATCATTGTGGACCCGGGACTGGGCTTCGCCAAGAACGAGGGCCAGAACTGGGAGCTCCTGCAGCACCTGGATGTCCTGCAGGCCATGGGCCACAAGGTCCTCGTCGCCGGCTCACGCAAACGCTTCCTGGGCAGTCTCCTGACCGTGGCCGGCAAGGCCGCCCAGCCGATTGAACGCGACGCCGCCACCGCCGCCATGACCGCCATCAGCGCCTTCCGCGGCGCCTGGGCTGTGCGCGTGCACGACGTCGGCGCGAGCCTGGACGCCGTCAAGGTCGCCGCCCGCATGGTTCCCCCGGCACCGGCCGGTTCCGCCAACGCCGGCACCAACTGATCCGGCCGGCACCATGGATCAGATCACGCTGAGCGGCGTCACCGCCGTCGGCCATCACGGTGTGTTCGATTTCGAGCGCCGCGACGGGCAGCCCTTCGTTGTCGACGCGGTGCTGCACCTGGACTTCAGCAAAGCGGCCGCTTCCGACGACGTCGTGGACACCGCGCATTACGGCGAGGTGGCCAACTGCATCCGGGACTGGATCACGGGTGAGCCGCTGAACCTGATCGAGGCCCTCGCGGTGCGGATTGCCGAGGACGTCCTGCAGAAATTCGCCGTCGCCGCCGTGGACATCACCGTGCACAAGCCCAAGGCCCCGATCGAAGTCGACTTTGGCGATGTCGCCGTCAGCGTGCACCGGAGGCGGACGTGAGCCCGCTCTACACCCGTGCCGTGATCGCGCTCGGCAGCAACCTGGGGGAGCGCAGCGACACCCTGTCCGCCGCCGTTGCAGACCTCGTCGACCCGCCGGAGGTGCGCCTGCTGGCCATCTCGCCGATCGTCCAGACCAAGGCCGTGGGAGGTCCGCCGGACCAGCCCGACTTCCTGAACATGGTGATTGCCGTCGAGACGTCGCTGCCGCCGCTCGGACTGCTCGAGCACTGCCACGACGTGGAGCAGAAGCATTTGCGCGTGCGCGAGGTCCGGTGGGGGCCTCGGACCCTGGACGTGGACATCATCACGTACGGGGATGTGGTCAGCTCCGATCCCGAGCTCACCCTGCCCCACCCCCGGGCCGCGGAACGGGCGTTCGTGCTCTATCCGTGGTCGCTGATCGATCCCGCGGCGGAGCTCAACGGCGAACGCGTGGGCGACCTCGCGGCGAAAGCCGCCGATTTCGCCGACCTTGCCACCTTTGACGGCTTCCAGAACTCCGCCGCAACGGATGTCACTGCCACGGAGATCACCGGCGTGCCCGGTGCGGCGGAGCGGCCGTGAAGCTGACCAGCCCCCTGCTCCTGCTGGCCATTTGCGTGGTCCTGGCCGTGGCCGGCTGGTTCGCCACCATGCTCTCCGGCCGCTACGGCCTGGCCACCCCCGTGCTGCCGCTGACGGGCCTGGTGACCATGGGCGTGATCGTGGCCCTCACGCTGGTGCTGGGCATCCGCGTGCTCCGGTGGCGCAACGGCAAGAAGAAGAAAATCCTCAACCCCATCCTGGCTGCCTGGACCCTGGTCCTCGCGCAGGCCTGCGCCTACACCGGCTCGGTCCTGCTGGGCTGGCACGCGGGAATCGTGGTGGAGCAACTGAGGCTGTGGAACCTGCGCAGCAACCAGGAGATCACCTGGCAGGCCCTGGCCATGGCTGGCGGCGGCCTGATCATGGTGATTGTCGGGCTCGTCGTCGAGCGGTTCTGCCGGATTCCCCCCGAGGACGGCGACGCCGATTCCCGGCCAGGCGTGCAGGGAAAGCGCAGCAAGCCGTCGGCGGAAGGCGAATATGCCTACCGAAGCGATTGATCCTCCGGGCATCGACTGGCTCCGGGTCTCCCCGAAGTACGTCACGGTGCGCCTCGCGGGGTGGGCGCTGGGAACCCTGATCGCGGTGGCACTGCTGTCGCTTCCCCTCATCGTGGTGCTGACCGGCGGGTGGACCTGGCTGCCGGTCTGGCTGGCCGTCGCCCTGCCCGCGGTAGCGCTGCTGCTGGCCCTGTGGCGGCTCGCGCTGATTCCCCGGCAGGTGCGCTCGATCGGCTACGCCGAGCGTGAGGATGACCTCCTGATCCGGCGCGGCATTTTCTTCCAGCGCACGCTCGTGGTTCCATACGGGCGGATGCAGTACGTCGACATCGCGGTGGGCCCGGTCGAACGCCAGCTGGGCCTGTGCACACTGAAGCTGCACACCGCGGCCGCCGCGACCAGCGCCGAGATTCCCGGGCTGCCCGCGAGCGAAGGCGCCCGGCTCCGCGAACAACTGTCCGCCCGCGGCGAAGCCCGGCTGGCCGGGCTGTGACGGGAAGGCCGTGACGGGATGGCGCTGACACCGGAGGATGCCGGACGCGCCGCCGACGCAACCGCCGTCGGCTTCGGTGTCGAAGGAACTGCCGACGCCGGCTGGCTGCGCGTGCACCCCGCCTCACCCTTTGTCCGCGGCTGGGTGGCGCTGGCTGCACTGCTGTTCTTTTTTGGGCGCGACAGTTTCGAACGGTTCCTGCAGGGCGGCCCGCTCTTTGACGAGCGGCTGGCCGGACGGGCGCCCTGGCTGCTGCTCGGCGGCGGCGCCCTGATTCTGCTGACCGTTCTCGGCTACGTCCTGAGCTGGTACTTCACCCGCTACCAGGTGGCAGGCGGCTACGTGCGCGTCAACACCGGTTTCCTGTTCAAGCAGCAGCGGCAGGCCAGGCTGGACCGGGTGCAGGCGATCGACGTCGTGCAACCCCTGCTTGCACGGATCTTCGGACTGGCTGAATTGCGGTTCGAAGTCGCCGACGCCGGCCAGTCCGCGGTGCGCCTGGCGTACCTGCGCGCGGACGAGGCCCGGCAGCTCCGCGCGACAATCCTGGCCCGCGCCTCCGGTGCCGCGGGCGGGACGCCGGCGCGGGAGCCGGGAGACCCGGAGTCCGGAGAGCCGGCGGCCGCCGCCGTGGAAGCCCCGGAACAGGCCGTGCTCACCGTGCCGCCGCCGCGCCTGGTGGGCTCGCTGCTCCTGAGCGAACAAAGTGTCGTGATCCTGGCTGGCGGTATTGCCTCGGTGATGCTCTCCGCCCTCACGGAAAACCGGAACTTCACGGTCTTCCTGATCCCTGCCGCGATCGGGCTCATCGCCTCCTACTGGTCCTCGTTCAACAAGGGCTATAACTTCACGGCCGCCATTTCCCCGGACGGCATCCGGCTGCGCTACGGCCTGCTGGACACGCAGGCGCAGACCGTTCCGCCGGGCCGGATCCAGGCGCTGAAGGTCAGCCAGCCGCCGCTGTGGCGGATGTTCGGCTGGTACCGGATCCAGGTCAACGTGGCCGGCTACGGCCTGGCCGGCAGCGCCGGCGAAGGATCGGCCCGGACCACGCTGCTTCCGGTGGGATACCTCGGCGACGTCATGGAAATCCTCTCCCTGGTGCTCCCGGATCCCGGGACCCAGGACCCGGTGGGGCTGTTCACCGCGGGGATCACCGGCCTCGCTGACCCTGCCGGGACCCCGGACAGCGCAGCAGGGAAGGACCCCGACTGCGGCTTCGTCACCAGCCCGCGCCGGGCCCGGTTCCTGGCGCCGCTGGGCTGGCGGCGCAACGGCTTCGCGGCAACGGAGACCGCCCTGCTCCTGAGGTCGGGCCGCTGGTGGCGGAACTTCGTGGTGGTGCCGCACCAGCGCACCCAGTCCATGGCGCTCCAGCAGGGCCCGCTCGCCCGGCGGTTCCGGGTGGCGGACCTGGTCCTGCACACCACGGCCGGTCCGGTGGCCCCGCGGCTCATCCAGACCGGCCTCGACGAGGCCCGGGGCCTGTTCGATGCCCAGTCGGCCCGTGCCCGCGCCGCGCGCAAGCACCAGAAGAGCGAACACTGGCTGGAGCCGGCGGCCCAGCCTGCCGCACCACCCGCAGAAGACCCCCAGGAAGGCCCGCATCATGGCTAAACCAGGACGCCTCGGCGTTGGAATCATTGGCGCAGGGAAGGTCGGCGCCGTCCTTGGGGCGGCGCTGCGCGGAGCCGAGCACGCCGTCATCGGGGCGTCCGCCGTTTCGGACGCCAGCAAAGAACGCGTCGAAACGCTCCTGCCCGGCGTCCCGATCCTGGACGTGCAGGACATCGTGGAGCGGGCCGAACTGGTCCTGCTTGCCGTCCCGGACGATGCCCTGGGCCCGCTGGTGAACGGACTGGCCAAACTCGGCGCCTGGCAGCCCGGCCAGCTCGTGGCGCACACCTCCGGGCGCTTCGGCGTAGGGATCCTGCATCCGGTCCGCGCCGCCGGGGCCGTGCCGCTCGCGCTGCACCCGGCCATGACGTTCACGGGCATGAGCCTGGACCTCACCCGACTTCTGGACTGCACCTTCGGCGTCACGGCCGACGCCGCGATGCTGCCGATCGCCCAGGCACTCGTCGTCGAAATGGGCGCCGAGCCCGTCTCGATCGCCGAGGCCGACCGTGTCCTCTACCACGCTGCCCTCGCGCACGGCTCCAACCACCTGGTCACGCTCGTGGCGCAGGCCTCGCAGCTGCTCCGCGACGTCGGCGTCGACGCCCCGGACCGGATGCTGGGCCCGTTGCTGCGCGCCACCCTCGAGAACGCCCTCGCCTCCGGTGAAACGGCCCTGACCGGGCCCGTGGCCCGCGGCGACACCGGCACGGTGGCCGCGCACGCCGGCGCCCTCCGCGAGTACGACGGCGGCGCGGCCGGCGATATTCTTGAGGCGTACCTGGCCATGGCCCGGGCGACAGCCCGCCGGGCAGGAAGCCGCGGACTCCTGAAGCCGGAACAACTCGACGGCATCGAACAGGCGCTCGGCGGCCCCGGCCAGAACGGGACGCCCGCCCCGGAAGGACCCTGACATGGCAATCCAACTCGTCACCACTGCTGCCCAGCTCCGCGCCGCAAGCGCCCGGCTGCTGGCACAGAAGGGCGGCACGTCCCAGGGCCTCGTGCCCACCATGGGCGCCCTGCACGAGGGACATGCCCAGCTGGCCCGGACGGCCGTCGCCCAGAACGACGTCGTGGCGGCCACCATCTTCGTCAACCCGCTGCAGTTTGGCGAGGCCGCGGACCTCGAACGCTACCCCCGGACGCTCGACGCCGACCTCGCGCTGTTCGACGCCGAAGGGGTGGACCTGGCGTTCGCGCCGAGTGTTGAGGAGGTCTACCCCGGCGGGGCACCCCTTGTGCGGATCACGGCGGGACCCCTGGGCGAAAAATGGGAAGGCGCATCCCGGCCGGGGCACTTCGACGGCGCGCTGACCGTCGTCGCGAAACTGCTCCACTACGGCATTCCTGGGGCCGGCCTGCCCGGGGGCGGCCAGCCCGCGTACCGCGCCTATTTCGGCCAGAAGGACGCGCAGCAGCTGGCCCTGGTCCAGCGCATGGTGGCTGACCTGAATTTTCCCGTGGAGATCGTGCCGGTGCCCATTGTGCGCTCGGCCGACGGCTTGGCGCTGTCCAGCCGCAACCGATTCCTCTCCGAAGACCAGCGCGAGGCGGCCCTGGTGCTCTCCCGCGCGCTGCGGCTCATCGAGGAGCGCGCCAACGCCCATGAGCCGCTGGACATCGAATCCGCGCAGGCCCTCGTCCGGTCCCAGCCGCTCGTGGAGCTGGACTATTTCGAGGTGGTGGATCCGCGCACCCTCGAGCCCCTGGCGGAGAACTGCCGGGACACCCCGTTCCGCGGCGAGGGGCTGGCGATCATCGCTGCCAAGGTCGGCCCCGTCCGCCTCATCGACAACGCGCCCCTGAATTCCTGATCCCACCCCACCACCACAAACCCCGCCACCACAAACCAACGCGGGTTCACTTACGGCCTATGGTGAGGCCTCCGATGGGCCGTAACTGCCCCCCCGCGTTACTTTTCCGGTGACGGGAATGCCCCCGGGCCCTAGACTGTTGGAACCTGCAGCAGCGCCGACGCTCGCCGGACCCACACCAAACTCCCTGAGGGAATTCCCATGTCAACAGACGTCTCTTCCAACGCCTCTGGCGATCCCGCACCGGGCGCTGCCCCCGTCATCCCCGGATCGGCCACGCCGGCCGCGCCCGCGGCATCCACCGCGCCCACCGCGCCGGCAAAGATGCCCCGGGAGTCCGTGGCCATCATCGCCACGCTGCTGGTGGCCACCTTCGTCGTGATCCTCAACGAGACCATCATGAACGTGGCCCTGCAGCGGCTGATGGTGGACCTGAACATCGATGCGCCTACCGTGCAGTGGCTATCCACGGGTTTCATGCTCACCATGGCCGTCGTGATACCCACCACCGGGTTCATCCTGCAGCGGCTGACCACCCGTGCCGTGTTCATGCTGGCCATGGGACTCTTTTCCGGCGGCACCCTGCTGGCCGCCCTCGCGCCGGGCTTCGAAGTCCTGCTGCTGGCCCGCATCGTCCAGGCCGGCGGCACCGCCATCATGCTCCCGCTCCTGATGACTACCATCCTCACGCTCGTGCCGCTGGAGCGCCGCGGCGCAGTTATGGGCAACGTCAGCATCGCCATTTCGGTTGCGCCGGCACTGGGCCCGACAGTTTCCGGCCTGATCCTCCAGCATTTTTCCTGGCGGTTCATGTTCGTCTTCGTGCTGCCGATCGCCCTCGCCGCGCTCGCCATCGGGGCCAGGTATCTGACCAACATCGGTGAGACCGAGAAAACCCGGCTCGATGCCCTCTCCGTGGTGCTCACGGTCCCCGCCTTCGGCGGCCTGGTGTACGGCCTGAGCCAGATCGGCGGCGGCCAGGCAGGCTCCCGCACCCCCGCCGTGGTGGCACTGGCCGTTGGTGTGCTGGCCATGGCAGCTTTCGTCCTGCGCCAGTTGAAGCTCCAGAAGACCGGCGGCCCCCTGCTGGACCTGCGCGCCTTCACGTTCCGGATGTTCACCGTTTCCGTGCTGCTGCTGGTCGTGGCCATGATCGCGCTGTTCGGCGCGGTGATCCTGCTGCCGTTGTACCTGCAGGAAATCCGCGGCCTGACCTCCCTCGAGACCGGCCTGGTCCTGCTGCCCGGCGGCCTCGCCATGGGCCTGCTGGGGCCCTTCATCGGCCGCGTATTCGACAGGATCGGGCCCCTGCCGCTGACAGTGACCGGCTCGATCATGATGGTGCTGTCCCTCTGGCAGTTCTCCATGCTGGACGCCACGTCGCCGCTGGGGTGGATCATCGCCCTGCACGTGGCACTGAGCCTGGGCCTGGCGCTGCTGTTCACCCCCGCCTTCACGACCGGGCTGAACCCGCTGCCGCCGCACCTGTACTCCCACGGCTCGGCCATCATGAGCACGCTGCAGCAGGTGGCCGGCGCCGCCGGCACGGCGCTCCTGGTCTCGATCTACGCCTTCGTGGCCGTTGCCTCGGGCATGGTCGCCGGCATGCATGCCGCATTCCTGACGGCGGCCGTCATAGCCGTCGCCGCCGTCGTGCTGTCCACCATGATGCGCAAAACCGAAGGCGCGGGACACCCGGCCGCCCACTAGCTGCAATTAAAAAAACAACGCGGGGTGACTTAGCGCCGGTCCGGACCTCCGGAATGGGCGCCAAGTGACCCAGCGTTGCTTGATAGGGCGTTGCGTGGTGCGGGTTAGCCTGCGTAAAACGCGCTCAGCTCGGCGATCAGCTTGTCCGGCGCCTTGTTGACACCGTCGTGGCCCATGCCCGGCAGGATCGTATAGCTGGAGCCGGAGAGGACATCGTGGATCTGGGCGCAGGCCACCCCGAAATAGGCCGGACTCTTCTCGCCCACGATGATCAGCGTTTCCAGCGGCAGTTCCAGGAAGGGTTCGGCCGGCATGTCCGCGGCGATGATCGCCTTGATCTCGCGGACGCCGGTCTGCATGAGGTCGCGCAGCTGCTTGCCGATCGGGGTGCCCGCCGAGAGCTTGTTCGCCAGCGTCAGCATGGACAGCGGCATCCGGGAGAGGGCGCTGCCGGTCTCCAGGCCCTTGAGCAGGACGGCGAGGGCGCGGTCGTCGTCGCCGGCTGCGGTCGCCCGCTCGTATTCGGGCGTCCAGTCCGCCGTGACGCTGTGGTTGACGGACACGGCGGGGTCGTACACGGCCAGCCGTTCCACCGGCAGGGTGCGGGCCGCGTGCAGGGCCACTGCCCCGCCGAAGCTGTGGCCGAAGACGTCCGTGCTGGCGGTGTGCTTCATGACGGCGTCGAGGTCGTGGATGTCCACGTCGAGGGTGTAATCCTCAGGCTGCGGGGAGGACGAGCCGCGGCCGCGACGGTTGAAGGTGTGCACCGGCCGTCCCAGTGATGCGCTGAGTTTCTGCGCGAAACGGGTGTAGTCGGCGGCCGTCACCATCGAGGCCGGCACGACGACGATGCCCGAACCCGCCGAGGCGAGCTCGGCGCCCGTGCTCAAAAGCTCGATCGTTCCGCCGTTGGGGGTTCTGATGTTCTCGCGGGTCATGCTCCGAGCCTAGCCGAGGCCACGCCCCAGTGCAGTAAGCCGCGGTGCACTATGGCACCAGTCCAGCACGGCGCAGTCCACTATGACCGCAATCCACTGTGACCGCAGTTCAGTTGTGGTCCCGTCGCAGCGGCGCTGCATGATCGCCCCGCGCTAGTTGCCCAGCCGGCCGCCGGAGACCTCGAGGTAGCAGGCGCCGCAGAGCGACTCGTACCAGACGTCCTGGCCGTCGATCGCAACCTGGTTCCCGTCGAACACCACGTGGTCCCCGATCCGGCGTGTGTTGAAGATGGCCTTCCGTCCGCAGCGGCAGATGGTCTTGAGCTCTTCGAGGGTGTGCGCGATCTCCAGCAGGCGCAGGGAACCTGGGAACGCGCGGGTCCGGAAATCGGTGCGGATGCCGTAGGCGAGGACGGGGACGTTGTCCAGGACCGCGATGCGGAAGAGGTCGTCCACCTGCTCCGGTTCCAGGAACTGGGCCTCGTCCACCAGCAGGCAGGCCACCGGCGGGGTGTCCACGTGCTGCAGGAGGGCGTCGGGATCGTCGCCGTGGGCCTGGGCGGTGAACAGGTCGCGGGCCGACGCGCCGGCGGGGATCAGGAAGTCCACCGAACGGGTCATGCCCAGGCGGGACACGACGTCGGAGTCGCCCTTGGTGTCCACGTCCGGCTTGGCCAGCAGGACCCGCTGGCCGCGTTCCTCGTAGTTGAAGGCCGCCTGCAGAAGCCCCGTAGATTTGCCGGAGTTCATGGCGCCGTAGCGGAAGTAGAGCTTGGCCAAGGGGGTCCTTTCGAAAGGGTCGCCCCCGATTCTAGCGGTCGGTCGCGTCGCAGCCCTCAGCGGCCGGGCCCACTGCGCCGCCACCGGGCCGGCACGCCCGCGGCTGCAAGGCTGCCGGCCAGGCTGACGGGCGGCGGGGTCGCAGCCCCGGGTCCGCCGTGGAGGAACCGGGCCGTGCGGAGGGCCAGCCGGCTTCCCGGCCGGATGGGGCCTTCGTGGAGCTGCCCGGGGACCACGGCGAAGCTGACCGCGGGGACGGCGTCGGCAAGCTGGTGGCTCGTGTCGGCGAAGTAGCCGGGGCTCCAGCCGCCGCTGAGCATGAGGGTGGGGGTGGTGATGGCGGCAAAATCCTCGAGTTCGGCGTCGGCATCCAGTACGGCGCGCATCTCGGCGACGGCCGTGGGCAGCAGTTGCCGCATTTCGGCGCCGAGCCTGGTCCGGGCCGAGAGGATGCTGAGCATGCGCAGTGCGCCCAGGGGCAGCATGGACACCGGGCCGGCCGTCTCCAGGCCTTGCACCAAATGCGCCCAGGCGTGGTCGAGTTCGCCGGCAGCCACGGACCTTTCCAGTTCGGGACGCCAGCGCTGGGTGAGGTTCCCGGAGAGGCTCACGGCGGCGTCGTAAGTCACCATCCTGCGGATCGGCAGGCGCCGGGCGGCCTCGAGGG
>NZ_KI914929.1:17471-25603 GCF_000520575.1 Arthrobacter sp. I3 | reverse complement strand
GCCTCGAGGGCCACGAACCCGCCATAGCTGTGGGCCACGACGTCGCTGGCGCCGGTCTCGCGGAGCACGGTTGCCAGGTCGGCCACCTCGGTGGCGGCGGAATAGTCGGCAGGCTGGTGCGAGGAACCGGCGCGTCCGCGGCGGTTGTAGCAGTGCACCGGCTGGTCCAGCAGCCGGCAAAGTTTTCGGGCAAAGGACCGGTAGAGCGCATCGGTGATCAGGGTCCCGTGCACGACGACGACGCCGGATCCTTCGCCGCGGGACGCCACGGCGGCGTCGGACGCGGCTGTTCTGCCCGGTGCGTGCCCCGCCGGGCGGATGGTGTGCAGCTCAAGGTGTCCCTTGCCGTCGTCGGTCCTCACTGTCCATGTCTCCACAACTTCGAGTCTATTCCCGCACCCCGTCCGCCTGGCTGCCGCCCGGGCAGAACCGGGCCGGGACCTTCCCGGACGCAAATCGACGGTAAACTTGGGGATTGTGACTTCCCAAAACACCCCCACCCCGAACACCGCCGCCGAGCCGCATGATGCCGGCGAACAGACCCGCATCCGCATGGAGAAGCGCGCCAAGCTGATCGAACGCGGCGTCGAGGCATATCCGGTGGGTGTAGAACGCACGCACTCGCTCACGGAAATCCGGGAGAAATACGCCTACCTGCAGGCCGATGAAACCACCGGCGACGCCGTTGGCGTGACCGGCCGCATCGTCTTCATCCGCAACACGGGCAAACTTTGCTTCGCCACCCTCCAAGAGGGCGGCCTGGACGGGAAGGCCGTGCGGCTGCAGGTCATGCTGAGCCTGGCCAACATCGGTGAGGAGGCGCTCGCGGAGTGGAAGTCCCTCGTGGACCTCGGCGATCACGTCTTCATCAAGGGCGAGGTCATCTCCTCACGCCGCGGCGAACTCTCCGTCATGGCGGATTCCTGGACCATGGCCTCGAAGGCGCTGCGCCCGCTGCCCGTGCTGCATGCCGGGCTGAACGAAGAAACGCGTGTCCGCCAGCGCTACGTGGACCTCATTGTCCGCGACGAAGCCCGCGAGATGGTGTACACCCGCGCCGCGATCACCCGCTCCATCCGCGAAACCCTGCACCGCCAGGGCTACGTTGAGGTGGAAACCCCCATGTTGCAGCTGGTTCACGGCGGTGCCACGGCCCGTCCCTTCGAGACGCACATGAACGCCTTCGACCAGAAGATGACGCTGCGCATCGCCACCGAGCTCTACCTCAAGCGAACGGTGGTCGGCGGGATCGACCGCGTCTACGACATGGGCCGGGTCTTCCGCAACGAGGGCGTGGACTCCACGCACAGCCCCGAGTTCACCACTTTGGAGTCCTACGAGGCGTGGGCCGACCAGTTCGTCATGGCGGACCGGATCAAGGAGATCATCTTGGACGCCGCCGACGCCGCCGGTGTGGGCCGCGTGCTGCAGACCGGAGCCGGGGAGATCAACCTCGACGGCGAATGGACCTGGCTGGCGGTCTACCCCGGGCTGTCCGACTTCGTGGGACAGGAAGTAACCCCCGACACCCCGGTTGCCGAGCTGCTTGAGCTGGCTGCCAAGCACGAGGTCAAGGTCGACGCCGCCTGGGAAGCCGAGAAGCTCGTCGTCGAACTCTTCGGCGAACTGGTGGAGCCGACGTTGCTCAACCCCACGTTCGTCTACGACTATCCGCCGTCCGCGCAGCCGCTGGCCCGCCAGCACCGCGAAGACGGCCGCCTGATTGAGGCCTGGGACCTCATCATCGGCGGCATGGAGCGGGGCACGGCCTTCTCCGAACTGATCGACCCGGTCATCCAGCGCGAACGCCTCACCGAACAGTCCCGCCGTTCCGCCGCGGGTGACGTGGAGGCAATGCAGCTGGACGAAGACTTCCTCCGTGCGCTCGAGTACGGCGCGCCGCCCATGGGCGGGATCGGACTCGGCATCGACCGGCTCGTCATGCTGTTCACCGGAGCCGGCATCCGCGAAACGATCCTCTTCCCCCTGTTGAAGCCCGAAGGACACTGAGCATGGACTATATCGCCGTATTGCTGCCCCCCATCGTGGTGGGCCTGCTTTTCTGGTTTGCCATGAAATCCATATTCAATGCCGACAAATCAGAGCGGCAGGCAGAAGCCCGCGCCCATGCCGAAGCCGAAACTAGGGCCAAAGGACCGGATTCCGGGACCCAGGGAAGCTAATTACCCGAAAGAAGTAATAGTTCCCTATTGCCGCCTTCGGTTTTCCTTTGGACAGAGTTTTGCGCTTTGACTCCCTGCTGTAACGCGGAGGATACTTATTCCAGATACATCCTGCTTTTCTAAACGCTCGATCTTTGGAAAGAGAGTCCTTTATGGCACAGAAAGTAAAAATCATCCTCGTTGATGATCTGGATGGGGGATCCGCGGACGAAACTGTCCGGTTTGGCCTTGACGGCGTCAGCTACGAAATAGACCTGTCGTCAAGCAATGCATCAGAACTGCGCTCCGCGGTGGACCGATTTGTGACGCACGCGCGCAAAACGTCAAGCGGACGCGCCACGCGCACGAAAATTTCCAGCGGACGGAATCAGGACTCTGCCCAGATCCGCCAGTGGGCACGGGACAACGGCTATGCGGTAAACAGCCGCGGACGCATCCAGGCTGAAATTCAGGAAGCTTACCAAAAGGCTAATTCCTAGCAGGGACCCGCGTCAGGGTGCAGTGCCGGGCCCTGCATGAGGGCGCAGTATCCAGCCGCAATCACGTTTCATGGCGCCGTAATCGAGTGTCTGTCAAATGCCAATGCCCCCGTTATCTGACGGGGGCATTGCCATGCCGGCGGCGGAGCGCCCGTCCGGCAGATCGGCCCGCCCGTCCGGCGATGAACAGACCCCGCCGCCCGTGTTCCTCCCCGGCAGCATTTCCAGGCAGATGTCCCGCACGATGTGAACAATTTGCCGAAGATGGCCGCAATGGGTCCAGGCTTGGCGGCTATCTTCGGCAATTCGGGCACCTTTGCCATGCCGACGGCGCCCGTCCGGCATTGCAACGTCCGCCCTTCCGGCGGTGCGCCCGTCCGCCCGGCCGGAACGGCCCGCTCCTCGGCAGGATGCGCCCTTCCGGAAGGGCCGGATGCGCCGGTCCGGAGGGGTTCCGGACGGTTCTTGCCCCTGGCCGGGGACCCGGTCCGGGCGCGGTTGCGCAACCCTCCGGTTTCCCCTGTGGCGAACAAGCCCCAAATCTGGAACCCGGCCACGTAGCATCAAAGTACGTCGTAGCTAGGAGTGTGGCGAAATGTTTGAGCGATTTACGGACCGTGCCCGTCGCGTAGTTGTGCTTGCCCAAGAAGAGGCACGCATGCTGAACCACAATTACATTGGTACCGAACACATCCTCTTGGGTCTGATCCATGAGGGTGAAGGTGTTGCCGCCAAAGCCCTTGAATCCTTGAGCATTTCGCTCGACGGTGTCCGCGAGCAGGTCCAGGAGATCATCGGCCAGGGCCAGCAGGCGCCCTCCGGCCACATCCCCTTTACCCCCCGCGCCAAGAAGGTCCTGGAGCTCTCGCTGCGCGAGGCGCTGCAACTGGGCCATAACTACATTGGTACCGAGCACATCCTCCTCGGCCTTATCCGGGAGGGTGAAGGCGTTGCCGCCCAGGTGCTCGTCAAGCTCGGCGCAGACCTGAACCGGGTCCGCTCGCAGGTTATCCAGCTGCTCTCGGGTTACCAGGGCAAGGAAGCCACGGGCGCCGGTGTAGGCCCCGGACAGGCTGAGGGGACCCCGGCCGGGTCCGTTGTCCTTGACCAGTTCGGCCGCAACCTGACCCAGGCGGCGCGCGAGAACAAACTGGACCCTGTGATCGGCCGCGAGCAGGAAATGGAACGCGTCATGCAGGTCCTTTCCCGCCGCACCAAGAACAACCCTGTGCTGATTGGTGAGCCCGGCGTCGGCAAGACCGCCGTCGTCGAGGGCCTGGCCCAGGCGATCGTCCGCGGCGATGTCCCGGAGACCATCAAGGACAAGCAGCTGTACACCTTGGACCTCGGGTCCCTCGTGGCCGGCTCCCGCTACCGCGGCGACTTCGAAGAGCGCCTGAAGAAGGTCCTCAAGGAGATCCGCACCCGCGGCGACATCATCCTGTTCATCGATGAGATCCACACCCTTGTGGGCGCCGGTGCCGCCGAAGGTGCCATCGATGCGGCCTCGATCCTGAAGCCCATGCTGGCCCGCGGCGAGCTCCAGACCATCGGTGCCACCACGCTGGACGAGTACCGCAAGCACATCGAGAAGGATGCCGCGCTGGAGCGCCGCTTCCAGCCGATCCAGGTCAAGGAACCCTCCGTCGCGCACGCGATCGAGATCCTCAAGGGCCTCCGCGACCGGTACGAGGCACACCACCGCGTCACCATCACCGACGGCGCCCTCGCCTCGGCGGCGGCCCTTTCCGAGCGCTACATCTCGGACCGCTTCCTGCCGGACAAGGCAATCGACCTGATCGACGAGGCCGGTGCGCGGCTCCGCATCCGCCGCATGACTGCCCCGCCGGAGCTCAAGATCATGGACGAGAAGATCGCCGCCATGAAGCTGGAGAAGGAATCCGCGATCGACGCGCAGGACTTCGAAGGCGCCGCTTCGCTGCGCGACAAGGAGCAGAAGCTCATTGCCGAGCGCGCCGAAAAGGAACGCCAGTGGAAGACCGGCGGCATGGACGACATCTCCGAAGTTGATGAAGACCTCATCGCCGAGGTGCTGGCGAACTCCACCGGCATCCCGGTCTTCAAGCTGACCGAGGAAGAGTCCTCGCGCCTGCTGAAGATGGAAGACGAACTCCACAAGCGCGTGGTCGGCCAGAACGAGGCCATCAAGGCCCTGTCCCAGGCGATCCGGCGCACCCGTGCAGGCCTCAAGGACCCCAAGCGTCCGGGCGGCTCGTTCATCTTCGCCGGCCCCACCGGCGTCGGCAAGACCGAACTGGCCAAGGCCCTCGCCGAGTTCCTGTTCGGCGAGGAAGACGCCCTGATCACCCTGGACATGTCCGAGTACTCGGAGAAGCACACGGTGTCGCGGCTCTTCGGTGCCCCTCCGGGCTACGTGGGCTACGAGGAAGGCGGCCAGCTGACCGAGAAGGTCCGCCGTCGTCCGTTCTCCGTGGTCCTGTTCGATGAAGTGGAGAAGGCGCACGCCGATCTCTTCAACTCGCTCCTGCAGATCCTGGAAGACGGCCGCCTGACCGACTCCCAGGGCCGCGTGGTGGACTTCAAGAACACCGTGATCATCATGACCACGAACCTCGGCACCCGGGACATCTCCAAGAGCGTTGCCACCGGCTTCCAGTCCGGCACGGACACGCAGACCGGCTACAACCGGATGCGGGCCCGGGTCACGGAAGAGCTCAAGCAGCACTTCCGCCCCGAGTTCCTGAACCGTGTTGACGATGTTGTGGTCTTCCCGCAGCTGACCCAGGACGAGATCATCGAGATCGTGGACATGTTCGTCGCCCGCCTGGAGAAGCGCCTCAAGGACAAGGACATGGGCATCGAGCTCACGTCCGCGGCCAAGGTTCTCCTGGCGACCCGCGGCTACGACCCCGCCATGGGTGCCCGGCCGCTGCGCCGCACCATCCAGCGCGAGATCGAGGACCAGCTCTCCGAGAAGATCCTCTTCGGCGAACTGCACTCCGGCGACATCGTGGTGGTGGACGTGGAAGGCGAAGGCGACGACGCGAAGTTCACCTTCGCCGGCAACGCCAAGCCGCGCATCCCGGAGATCGCTCCGAGCGTCTAAGCACTATCAACAACGGCCCCGCTGCCCCGAAAGGGACGGCGGGGCCTTTGCGTTGCCCGCCGCCGTGAACCATTTGCCGGAGATGGCCGCTATGGGACCTGGCTTGGCGGCCATCTTCGGCGAACGGTGGCCGTGCTGAAGCGCCAGGGCCCGTCCCGCATGATTCGGGAGCTGTGTCTGAAAGCAATGTTTCACTCTTAGTGAACGTTTTGTGATCGATACCACATACGGTGTTGAATCGGTGCATGGCTGCTAAGGACTCAGAGACCCTGAGCGAACAACCCGAGACCCCCTTCCACGATCTGGACCACTACCTCGCGATCCCCAGAGTGAGCGGTTTGACGCTGAGCCCGGACGGCGCCCGGCTGGTGACCACCGTGGCGACCCTCGGCGCGAAGGGCACCGAATACTGCACCGCGCTGTGGGAGGTGGATCCGGGCGGGGCCAAACAGGCCCGCCGGATCACGCGCAGCGCCAAGGGGGAGGCCGGTGCGGTGTTTGCCGCCAACGGCGACCTGTACTTCACCTCGGCCCGTCCCGATCCGGAGAGCCCCGAGGCAGACCCGGTGAACGCCCTCTGGATCCTGCCGTCCGACGGCGGCGAAGCCCGGGTGGCCTTGTCCCGGGCCGGCGGAATCGGCGGGGTCCACGCCGCCAAGGACGCCGACACCGTGGTGGTCGCGGCCTCGGTCCTGGCCGGCTCCACGGACGAGGACAATGACGAGGAACGCCGGAAAGCGCGCAAGGACAACAAGGTCGCGGCCATCCTGCACAGCGGCTACCCTGTCCGCTACTGGGATGCGGACCTGGGCCCGGCGCAGCCGCGGCTGTTCGCCGTCGAACCCGGAGACCCGTTGGAGGCCGGAAAGCCGGCCACCGTCGACGCGGCGCCGCCGCTGAAGCTGCGCAACCTGACGCCCGACGCCGGCACGCGGCTCAGGGACGCCGAATCGGTGCTCAGCCCGGACGGCACGACGATTTACAGCAGCTTCGCCAAGCCCCTCGCCAATGCCGATTCACGTTCCGTCCTGGTCGCCATCGACGTCGCCACCGGCACCCGCACGGTCCTGCTGGACACGGAAGGCCAGAGCTACTTCCCGGGCCCGGTCAGTCCGGACGGCCGGAGCCTGGTGGTGGTCAGCGAAAGCGACACCACGCCGCTGGCGGCCCCGCGGGTCTCGCTGCACCTCCTCGACGTCGCCGGCCCGGCAGCCGGGGACGGCGCCCTGACGCCGCTCGCCCATGACTGGGACCGCTGGGCCCGCCCTGCCGCATGGCTGCCGGACGGATCGGCCCTGCTGGTCACCGCCGACGAGGACGGCGCATCGCCGGTATTCCGGATCGGTGTGGCCGGAGACCCGGGCGGGGCGGCCCAGGTGCTACGCCTGACGGCCGACGCCGCGGCGTACACCGACGTCGTCGTCGCACCGGACGGACGCAGCGCCTACGCCCTGCGCAGCTCCTACGAATTCCCCGCCGAACCTGTACGGATCGACCTCGCCTCCGGTGACGTCGTCCGCCTGCCCGCGCCCGCGGAACGCCCCCGCTTCATGGGCACGCTGGAGCGCGTGGAGACGAGGGCGGCCGACGGCGCCCGTGTGCCCGCGTACCTGGCCCTGCCCGAGGGCGCGTCCGCCGCGGCCCCGGCCCCGCTGCTGCTCTGGATCCATGGCGGCCCGCTGGGATCCTGGAACGCCTGGACCTGGCGCTGGAACCCGTGGCTGCTGGTGGCGCGCGGCTACGCGGTGCTGCTCCCGGACCCTGCCCTCTCCACCGGCTACGGCCAGGACCACATCCAGCGCGGCTGGGGGGAATGGGGCAAAGCTCCGTTCACCGACCTGATGGCCATCACCGACGCCGTCGTGCAGCGCCCCGACATCGACCAGACGCGCACGGCCGCCATGGGCGGCTCGTTCGGCGGGTACATGGCCAACTGGGTGGCCGGGCAGACGGACCGCTTCAAGGCAATCGTCACGCACGCCAGCCTCTGGGCCCTGGACCAGTTCGGCCCCACCACCGACGCCGCGCAGTACTGGCTCAAGGAGATGACGGCCGAGATGGCCCTGGAGAACTCCCCGCACCTGCACGTGGAGAACATCCGCACTCCCATGCTGGTCATCCATGGCGACAAGGACTACCGCGTGCCGATCGGCGAGGGACTCCGGCTCTGGTACGAACTGCTCGCCAAGTCGCAGCTGGCGGCGGACGGGAACGGCGAAACGGACCACCGTTTCCTGTATTTCCCGGACGAGAACCACTGGATCCTGCAGCCGCAGCACGCCAAGGTCTGGTACGGCGTCGTGGAGCACTTCCTGGCCAGGAACCTGCTGGACAAGGACGTCCCCGTCCCCGACGAACTCGGTCTCTGACGGCCCGGGCCCG
>NZ_KI914929.1:14715-17371 GCF_000520575.1 Arthrobacter sp. I3 | reverse complement strand
GGGAGCCGGCCGGGCCCGGGGCACCCGTAAGATTGGGCTGTGACTGAGACCGTGACTGAGACCGCGACTGAGACGATCCGCATCCGCCCCGCCCGCACCGACGACGTTGGCGCCATCAAGACCCTCGTGGCGCCGCTGGCCGACCAGCGGATCCTCATGGCCAAGGAAACCGTGGCCTACTACGAAAGCCTGCAGGAGTTCCGGATCGCCGAATCCGAAGACGGCGGGGTGATCGGCTGCGGGGCGCTGCACGTCATGTGGGAGGACCTCGCGGAGGTCCGCACCCTCGCGGCCTCGGACGCCTGGCGCGGCAAGGGCGTGGGCCACGCGCTGGTGGAGCGCCTGCTGGAGGATGCCCGCGCGCTGGGAGTCTCCCGGGTCTTCTGCCTGACGTTCGAAGTGGAGTTCTTCAAGAAGCACGGCTTTGAAGTCATGGCTGACCAGACCGCCGTCGACCCCGTGGTGTATTCCGAGCTCCTGCGCTCGCACGACGAAGGGGTGGCCGAGTTCCTGGACCTGGCGCGGGTCAAACCGAACACGCTGGGCAACACCAGGATGATCAAGGAGCTGTAGCCGCCGCCGGGTTGCGGCTGCGCGCGGCTGTTCGCCGGCCAGCGAAGGCGGCGCCCCGGCCAGCGAAAGTGGCTCCAGGCCGGCGCCGGCAACCGCCAGGAACCCGACGTCCACGCGGGGCTTCCCTTCAGTAAATTTGGTGGATAAACTGATGCCGGCCCAGGGGGTGGGCCGCCATACTTCCGGAGGCAAAAAATTGCACAAAGCCGTGATTTTTCCCGATCTCTCCGCAATCCACAGGTCAATCGCCAGCGCTCCGGCAGGACCGCCGGACCAGCCGCTGGAAGCGCTGCCGCCCGAACCCGCCAACCACTCCTCGCCCGGCACCGGCGCGCCCGTGACGGGGCAAACCGCCGAGACAGTATCTGCCGCGTCGGGACCGCCGGCCACGTCCCGCGCCCGCAAGGGCCGGCTCGCCGCGCCGCCGTTCTCATGGCTGGGCGTCGATGCCTGGCCGCATTCTCCGGCCTGGGCCGACCAACAAGCCTGAAGCGCGGGGGTTCGGAACGCACGGCCACAACCCCGCCGCCCCGGGATTCGCAGCCCGCCAGGGAGCCCGGGCCGGGGGAACGGGGAGCCTACCGCCGGCCGTGCCCCGGTAGTAGGGTCTAAGCAAGCAGCCAGGACACCATCCAGGGAGCACCGCCATGAAGAAACTCATCAATGATCCCAAAGCCGTGGTCGACGAGTCAGTGGAGGGGTTCGGGCTTGCTCACGCCGACCTCGTGACCGTCTTCCCGGACCCGAAATACATCGTGCGCAAGGACGCTCCCGTCGCAGGGAAAGTCGGGCTCGTCTCCGGCGGCGGCAGCGGACACGAACCGCTGCACGGCGGGTACGTGGGCCTGGGCATGCTCGACGCCGCCGTCCCGGGCGCCGTGTTCACCTCTCCCACTCCGGACCAGATCCTGCCGGCCACGCTGGCCGTAAGCTCCGGCGCCGGCGTCGTGCACATCGTGAAGAACTACACCGGTGACGTCCTGAACTTCGAAACCGCCGCCGAACTCGCGCAGGCCGAAGGCGTCGAGATCCGCACCGTGCTCGTCAACGACGACGTCGCAGTGCAGGATTCGCTGTACACGGCCGGGCGCCGGGGCGTCGGCGGCACCGTCCTGGTCGAGAAAATCGCCGGTGCGGCCGCCGAGCGCGGTGACAACCTGGACGCCGTCGCCGCGATCGGTGACCGCGTCAACCACAACGTGCGCAGCATGGGCGTGGCGTTGTCTGCCTGCACCGTTCCGCATGCCGGGGTGCCCAGTTTTGAGCTCGAGGAAAACGAGATCGAGATCGGCATCGGCATCCACGGCGAACCGGGACGGCACCGCATCCCGATGGAAAACGCCGACGGGATCACCGACCGTCTCCTGGATCCGGTGGTCAGCGACCTCGGCCTTGCTTCCGGGGACCAGGTGCTCCTGTTCGTCAACGGCATGGGCGGCACCCCGCAAAGCGAGCTGTACATCGTCTACCGCAGGGCCGCGCAGAAATTGGCCGAGCAGGGCGTCACCGTGGCCCGCTCCCTGGTGGGCAACTACATCACGTCCCTCGAAATGCAGGGCTGCTCCATCACTGTCCTGCGTCTCGATGACGAGATGACAACACTCTGGGACGCTCCCGTGCACACTCCGGCCCTTCGCTGGGGCGTCTGACCGTGGGCTTGGATGTCGGCTGGGCGGTGCGGTGGCTGACGCTTTCGGCGCAGGCCATGGCGGAGCACCGGGTGGAACTGATCGAGCTGGACCGTCCCATCGGGGACTCGGACCACGGCGAGAACATGGACCGCGGCTTCAAGGCCGTGATGGACAAACTTGCCGAGACGCCGCCGGAAACCCCGGCCGCGGCCCTGAAACTGACGGCCATGACGCTGATGTCCAAGGTCGGCGGGGCGGCCGGCCCGCTGTATGGCACGGCGTTCCTGCGGGCCGCCACGGCCCTGGGTGAGGCCTCCGACGTCGACGCCGCCACCCTCGCTGCCGCGCTGCAGGCCGCCCGCGACGGGATCGTCGCCCGCGGCAAGGCCGAATCCGGCGACAAGACCATGGTGGACGCCTGGACGCCCGCGATCGAGGCGGCCGCCGCAGCG
>NZ_KI914929.1:12492-14615 GCF_000520575.1 Arthrobacter sp. I3 | reverse complement strand
ACGGCGATGTCAGGAAGGTGCTGCTAGCCGCGGCGGAGGCCGCCGAAGCCGGCGCCGTGTCCACGGATCCGATGCTCGCCCGCAAGGGCCGGGCCAGCTACCTGGGGGAGCGCAGCATCGGCCACCGCGACCCCGGAGCGGTCTCCAGCGCGCTGATTCTGCGCGCCGCGGCCGGAGCGGCCGAATGACAGTCAGGCTGGTGGTCGTCTCGCACAGCTCCAAGATCGCGGACGGCGCCGTCGAACTCGCCGCGCAGATGGCTCCCGACGTCCTGATCCTGCCCGCCGGCGGCACCGACGACGGCCGCATCGGCACGAGCCTGGACAAGGTCATGGCGGCCCTGGAGCAGGCTGCCGGTGACGGTGTGGTGGTGCTCGCCGACCTCGGCTCTGCGGTGATGACGGCCGAGTCCGCTGCGGAGTTTGCAGCCGATCCGGGCTCGGTGCTGATTGCTGACGCGCCCATCGTCGAAGGACTCGTCGCGGCCGCGGTGGCTGCCCAGGCAGGGGCCGAAGCGGCGGCGGTGAAGGACGCGGCCGAGGCCGTCTACCGGCCCCCGGCCCATCCCGCGGAGGCGGGGCATGTGCACCAGCAGCCGCCGGACGCCACCGGGGACTTTGAGCTCGTCAACCAGACCGGCATGCATGCCCGGCCGGCAGCGAAGATCGCCGGAGGCCTGTCCGCCATGGACGCCGAAGTGACCATTAACGGCGCCGATGGCGCTTCCATGACCGAACTCATGATGCTTGCCGCCGGCAAGGGAACCGTCCTGCACGTGGAGGCCAGCGGCCCGGACGCCGCCAAGGCGGTCGACTACCTGGGACGCCTGGTCGGCTCGGGGTTCGGAGAACCGTAAGCGCTAGGGTGCCTGGCGGAGTCCGGCCGCGTCGAGCACGACGCTGGCGGTGATGAAGGTTCCGCACTGCTCACCAAACGGGTGCGCCGACCGGGGCGTGAACGCCGCGGTCCGGGCCGGCAGCGGGTTCCCGGCGGTGTCCGTGCCCGTGGCCGTCACCTCGATCCCTCTGGCGCTCAGCGTCTCCATCATCAGCATTCCGGTCAGGGTGCCGTCGGGTGAGGAAGTGGCCGAGCAGACGCCGTCGCCGCCGTAGGGGCCCGGCTCGCAGCCTTGGTCCACGGCCGTGCTCCCGGGAACCAGTTCGAGGTCCGCCTCCTTGCAGCGGCCGTCCTGGCATGCGGCCAGGTGGATGGTCCGCACTGACGGGGCGTACTCCCGGTCCACCGTGAGCGACACAACGGGCGCCTGGGCGATCGCCGGGCAGGCGGCCTCCGGCCGGCACGAGACAGGCAGGACTGCGGTGAGGACCAGCACGGCCGCGGCCGCCAGCTTGCGCATGCTCCAGCGTAGATCCTCAGCCCGGGAGCCGGAAGCCGCCCTGGTGCAGTTCGGCGAGGCCGTCGCCCAGCAGCCCTGCAAGCGCCCGTTCCAGCTGCTCGGGGGCCGCGTTGAGCCGGTGCAGGGCCGCGAGCGGGATGCCGATGCCCTGCGGTTCGAAGCCCAGGTCCGCTGGAGCCTGGTGGAACAGGACCGTCGCCACGGGCTCCTCGGCTGCCCGCAGGACGGCCATCACGGCGCCGCGCACCTGCCGGTCCGTGCCGTGCCAGGCCTGTCCCTTGGGCGTGTATGTCGGCGCCGGCTCCCCGGCCGCCAGCCAGGCGCAGGACTCCCGGACAGGGCACTGGCCGCACTTGGGGGTCCGAGCAGTGCAGACCAGGGCGCCGAGTTCCATGACGGCGGCGTTCCAGCGCACCGAGGCGCCGGGGCGGTCCGGGAGCAGCGATGCCGCCAGCCGCATTTCGGCGGCGGTCAGGGCCTGCGCCGGCAGGGCAGAGCCGGTGACCAGCCGCGCGTGGACCCGGCGGATGTTCGTGTCCACCACCGTTTCGCGGCGTCCGTGGGCGAACGCGGCGACGGCCGCGGCCGTGTAGCTGCCCACGCCCGGCAGGTCCAGGAGTTCGGTGTAGGTGTCGGGGACGGCCCCGCCGTGGCTGTCCCTGATGGCGACGGCGGCAGCATGCAGGCGCAGGGCGCGCCGGGGATATCCCAGCCGGCCCCAGGACCGGACGGCCTCCCCGGCGGGTTCGCCGGCCAGATCGGGTCC
>NZ_KI914929.1:7059-12392 GCF_000520575.1 Arthrobacter sp. I3 | reverse complement strand
AGACCGGCAGGACCCGGACCACCGGCGTCTGCTGGAGCATCACTTCGCTGACCAGCACACCCCAGGGCGTGCAGTCCGCGGCCCGCCATGGCAGGTCCCTGGCGTTGGACGCGAACCAGTCATCCAGGGCCGCATGGAGGGCTGGGAGATTGCCGGCGCGGCCGGGCGCCCCGGCGGGCAGGGGTTCCCGCGGTGCCGCGGCGGATACGGGGGGCGTGGGGGTTAGAGTCTCGATCCATTCAGCGTAATAGATCGGGGTAACGGATCGGGACGGCGTCCGGTCCCGCGGCGTGGTCGGGCGCCATAGCCCGCGCGGTTCTCTAGGCTAGAAGAATGGTCAGGCAAGGCACTTCAGGTACGGGCGGTTCGCGGCCGAAAGGTTCGGCCACGGGGCAATCCGGGCGCAAATCCGGACGGCCCCCGCTGCGCCGGGTCTACCGCCGCCGCCGGCTGTTTGCAGGGGTGGTCCTGCTGCTCGTCATCGCGGTGGCCTTCGGCGGCTTTGTGGCGGTCTCGAATGCCATGGGCGGGGGCCAGTCTGCCGGCGCCCAGCCCTGGGAGATTGCCGGCGCGGCCGGGCGCCCCGGCGGGCAGGGGTTCCCGCGGTGCCGCGGCGGATACGGGGGGCGTGGGGGTTAGAGTCTCGATCCATTCAGCGTAATAGATCGGGGTAACGGATCGGGACGGCGTCCGGTCCCGCGGCGTGGTCGGGCGCCATAGCCCGCGCGGTTCTCTAGGCTAGAAGAATGGTCAGGCAAGGCACTTCAGGTACGGGCGGTTCGCGGCCGAAAGGTTCGGCCACGGGGCAATCCGGGCGCAAATCCGGACGGCCCCCGCTGCGCCGGGTCTACCGCCGCCGCCGGCTGTTTGCAGGGGTGGTCCTGCTGCTCGTCATCGCGGTGGCCTTCGGCGGCTTTGTGGCGGTCTCGAATGCCATGGGCGGGGGCCAGTCTGCCGGCGCCCAGCCGTCCGGGGCAGGGGCGTCGCCGGCGGCCAGCCCGGCTGGCTCCGCGTCGGGGAGCCCGACGGCGTCCGGGGAGGCTTCGGCCTCACCCACGGCCACATCAGGGGAGGGCTGCGAGCAGAATCTGATCACCGTTACGGCCGCCACCGACAAACAGGCTTACGCCGCCGGTGAGAAGCCGCTGCTGAGCCTCACGGTGACCAACAACAACAAGGTCCCGTGCGAGGTCAACATCGGGACGTCGCAGATGGAGTACATGATCACCAGCGGCTCGGACCGGATCTTCTCCTCCAAGGACTGCCAGGCGGAGAGCGCGGACCTGATGAAGACAATTGCTCCGGGCAAGAGTGAGACGGCGAACTTCCCGTGGCAGCGCAACCGCACGGTGCAGGGCTGCGAGCCCGTCGAGGCCACGCCCGGTGCCGGCGGCGCCTACTACGTCTTCACCGCCCGGCTGGCGAACAAGAACAGCCCCAAGGCCGTGTTCCAGCTCAGCTGACCCGTATAACTCCAGTTACCCCCGACGGGTTTGTGGAGGGGGTTAGAGGAAGCGGTCCAGCAGGCTGGCCTCGGCCATGCGGCTCAGTCCCTCCCTGACGGTCCTGGCACGCTGGTCACCGATCCCGTCGACGGTCATGAGGTCATCGATTGTTGCCGCCATCAGGAACTGCAGGCCACCGAAGTGGTCGACGAGCCGGTCGGCGACGGCCTTCGGCACGGCCTTGAGCCCGGAGAGCAGGCGGTAGCCGCGCGGCTGCACGACGGCGTCGAGGTTGGCCTCGCCGCCGGCGAAGCCGACGATCCCGGCGATCTTGCCCAGGTCGATCAGCTCGGTCGGGCCCAGGCTGACGAGGGCCTTGACCGCTTTGTCGATGTCCTCCGCTGTTGCGGCCGGACCGGAGTAGTCCCGGATGATGACGTCGCTGCCCGGGCCGCGGCCGACGGTGAGCTCGTCCAGCTGCAGCGAGAGCAGGCGGCCGTCCTCGCCCAGTTCCAGGACGTACTGGGAGATTTCCTCGGAGATCCTGCGCACCATTTCCTGGCGCTGCAGGGTGACCGCTACGTCACGGACCGTCACCATGGCCTCGATTTCCAGGGCGGAGAGCGAGCTGGTGACCTGGTCCAGGCGCGAGCGATAGCGTTCCAGGGTTGCCAAGGCCTGGTTGGCGCGGGCCAGGACCTTTTCGGAGCCCTCCAGGACGTGGCGCAGCCCGTGCACGTACAGCGCGATGATCTGCATTGACTGGCTGACCGAAATGACCGGGACGCCCGTCTGTATGGCCACGCGTTCCGCGGTCCGGTGCCTGGTGCCCGATTCCTGCGTTTCGATGCTCGAGTCCGGGACGAGCTGGACGGCCGCGCGCAGGATGTTGCTGGCATCCTTGTCGCAGACGATGGCGCCGTCCATCTTCGCCAGTTCCCGCAGCCGGGTGGGGGAGAAATCGATGCCGATCTCGAAGCCGCCCGAACAGATGGACTCGATGGTCCTGTCGATGCCCAGTACGATCAGCGCGCCGGTCCGGCCGCGGAGGATGCGTTCCAGGCCGTCGCGGAGGGCTGTGCCCGGTGCCACCCTGGCCAGGGTCGCCTTGAGCGCATCTTCAGGGCTCCGAGCCATAGATTTCCCTTCAAAGGTGCAGGGACGAGCCTGCAAGTGCGCCGGATTCCAGGGTCTCCCGGCAGGATCAAAGTACTCAGTTCCCCGCTCTCCCCATGATAGGGGTAAAGCAGGGCCACTTCCGCACAGGCAAGCCTTAAAGTGGTCCATTGCGGCGTGCTGCCGCGGGCCTCCTGAAGGGCTGCCCCGGGCGCCGTCAGTGAGGGCATTTTGGCGCCGCAAGGCCGCAGCATCGTGCCCGGGCCCCGCGCAGCTTCATGCGCGGTCCGGCCGCAGCTTCGTCCGCGGTCCGCGGCCTGCGATAAACTTGGATCCTTGGGTGTACCGCGGGCTCTCCGCGCCGTGACCCGTCCACTGCCGCAGCGAAAGTAGCATCGTGTCTCAAGAAGTCCTCAGCCCCGCCCGAGTCCAGGAGATTCACAAGCAGGCGGCCCGGCGCCGGACTTTCGCGGTCATTTCGCACCCCGACGCCGGCAAATCCACCCTGACTGAGGCCCTGGCGCTGCACGCAAAGGTGATCGGCACGGCCGGCGCCTCCAGCGGCAAGGCCAACCGCAAGGAGACGGTCTCGGACTGGATGCAGATGGAAAAGGACCGCGGCATCTCCATCAGCTCCGCCGCTTTGCAGTTCGCCTACCGGGACACCGTCATCAACCTCCTGGACACCCCGGGCCACGCCGACTTTTCCGAGGACACCTACCGGGTGCTCGCGGCCGTGGACTGTGCCGTCATGCTGGTCGACGCCGCGAAGGGCCTGGAAACCCAGACCATGAAGCTCTTCGAGGTCTGCAAGCAGCGCAACCTGCCCATCATCACTGTCATCAACAAGTGGGACCGGCCCGGGCTGGACGCCCTGGCGCTGATGGACGAGATCACCGAGCGCACCGGCCTGCAGCCGATGCCGCTGACCTGGGCCGTTGGCATCTCCGGCGACTTCCGCGGCGTCTGGGACCTGCGCAACGACCGCTTCGCGCAGTTCAAGCGCAACAACGCCGGCGCCAACATCGCCCTCACCGAATACTTCACCCCCGACGAGGCCGCCGCCAGCCAGGGCGACGACTGGTCCAACGCCGTGGACGAGGCCGGACTGGTCATCGAATCCAACCTGGCGTTCGACGTCGCGGCCTTCCACGCCGGTAAGGCGACGCCGATCCTCTTCAGCTCGGCCGCACTGAACTTCGGCGTCAAGGAAATCCTCGACGCCCTCGTCGACTTCGCCCCGCCCGCCGCCCCGCGGCCCGACGTCGACGGCGACCCCCGCCCCGTGGATGCCCCGTTCGCCGGGTTCGTCTTCAAGGTCCAGGCCGGCATGAACAAGGCCCACCGCGACCACGTTGCCTTCATCCGTGTCTGCTCCGGCATGTTCGAGCGCGGCATGGTGGTCACCCAGACCCGGACGGGGAAATCCTTCGCCACCAAGTACGCCCAGCAGGTCTTCGGCCGCGAACGCGAGGTGATCGACGAGGCTTTCCCGGGGGACGTGGTGGGCCTCGTGAACGCCTCCTCCCTCCGCGTGGGGGACAGCCTGTTCCTGGACCAGCCCGTGGAGTTCCCCGCGATCCCGCTGTTCGCCCCGGAGCACTTCCAGGTGGCGCGCTCCAAAGACCCGAGCCGGTTCAAACAGTTCCGCCGCGGCATCGAACAACTCGAGCACGAGGGCGTCATCCAGGTGCTCCGCTCCGACATCCGCGGTGACCAGGCGCCCGTTCTTGCCGCCGTCGGCCCCATGCAGTTCGAAGTGGTCGAAGACCGCATGGCGCACGACTTCAGCGCCCCGATGCGGCTGGAACGGCTCCCGTATTCCATGGCCCGGATCTCGACCGCCGACGCCATGCCGGCGCTGGCCAACGTCCCCGGCGCCGAAGTCCTGTTGCGCTCCGACGGGGAATACCTGGCCCTGTTCAACGACGTCTGGGCCCTGCGCCGGATTGAAAAGAACCACCCTGACCTCACCCTGGTGCCGATCGGGACCCACAACCCCGCAAAATAGCCAAGGCGGCGGACCGAAAGACTCCCCGGAAGTCTTCCGGAATCCGGTTTCCGCGTTATGATAAGTAAGCTTGCTTATGATGCGGGTGCCGGGATTTGTCCCGGCTTTGGACTGATCCGCCCGCTTCCAGCGGCGGCCCCATTAGAGGGACCACGTAGACCTTTGACAACCATGGACCCCGGTTTCCTGCTCAGCGGGCGCTACCGGATCGAAGAACTCATTGGCCGGGGCAGCCAATCGAGCGTGTACCGTGCCACGGACGAGGTCCTGGGGCGTGAAGTGGCAGTCAAACTCTTCCGCGACGGGACAGTGGACGAAGAACGGACCCGCAGGCAAGCCGATGAAGTGCGGATCCTGGCGGGGATGGCCCACCATGCCCTCGTGACATTGTTCGACGCCGGCACGGACCTCAGTGACCCGACCCGCCGGCTCAGTTATCTGGTGATGGAACTCGTCCGCGGCCCCGACCTGCGCCGCCGCTCGGCCGAGGGCCCGCTGTCGGCGGCCCACATGGCGCTGATCGGACACGATCTCGCCGACGGTCTTGCGCACATCCACCACCACGGCATCATCCACCGGGACGTCAAGCCGGCCAACATCCTGCTCGTGGACTACAGCGTCGAGGACCGGCGCGCCCGCGCCAAACTCAGTGACTTCGGCGTGGCCATCACCATCCGCGAAGGCCACCACGGCGACCCCGATGACAGCTCCGGCACCCCGGCCTACCTCAGCCCCGAACAGGCTGCCGGCGAACCGGCGGG
>NZ_KI914929.1:0-6959 GCF_000520575.1 Arthrobacter sp. I3 | reverse complement strand
CCCCGCCAGCGACGTCTATTCGCTGGGGCTGGTCCTGCTGGAAGGCCTGACCGGGAAAATGGCCTATCCCGGCGCGCCGGTGCAGTCCGCCCTGGCCCGGCTGCTCCACGACCCGGACGTCCCTGAAGACATCGCGCCCATGTGGGCGGCCCTGCTGACCTCCATGCTGGACAGGGATCCGGCCGCCCGCCCGCCGGCCCGGGAAGTGTCCCTGGCCCTGCGCCAGGAAGTCATCAACGGCACAGGACGCCGCCGCCGGGACCCGGCCGCGCTGTTGACCGACGAAGAAGGGCGCATGCAGGCGGTCGAGCGGTACCGGATCCTGGACACTCCCGCGGACGGCGTCTTTGACCGGATCGCGGCGCTGGCCGCACGCATGTTCTCGGTGCCCGTGGCGATTGTCAGTGTTGTGGACCATGACCGGATCTGGTTCAAGTCCCACCACGGCACGGATGTCACGGAAATCGGCCGGGACCCCGGATTGTGCGCCTCCGCCGTCCTGCAGGGCGATGCCTGGATTGTCCGGGACGCCGTCAACGATCCCCGGACGCTGGCCAACCCCCTCGTGGCAGGCGAGTTCGGCCTGCAGTTCTATGCCGGCGGCGCTCGTGATGCACGACCTGGAGTTGCGGCTCCACAGCCGGCGGGCGCTCGCCGGGTAACCCGCGGTCCGCCTGACGGGCTGGCCTACCGCCGGCCGGCGTGAAGGGCCAGTTCGAGTTCGAAGCGCGCCGTTGGGTCCTCGAGGGCGTCGCCAAAGAGCTCGCGCAGCTGGGCTGCCCGGTAGCCCACGGTCTGCGGGTGGATCCCGAGCTCGGCGGCCACGGGCGCCCGCTGGCCCCAGTGGCGCAACCAGGAGAGCAGGGTTTCGGCGAGCCGGTCGCGCTGTGCGGGCCGGAGCCCTTCCAGCGGCGCGAGCCGGCGGTTGGCGAGTTCGGTGATCGCCGAGGGTTCTGCACCGAGAATCACCTGCGCCAGGTGCTCGTCGGCCCAGATCGGGGGATCATCCGGTCCCTCCCGCGGAGGCAGTGCTGCGGCCGCCAGCACGGCCAGCCGCAGCGAATCCGGCACCCTCTCCCAGCCCCCGGCCGGTCCCACGGAAGCGCCGCGCCCCTTCAGGGCACGGTCCAGGTCGTCCCGGGCGGAGCGCGACATCCGCGCCGGCACCAGGGCGACAACATCGGTCTCGCGCTCAATCACAAGGGTGCCCGGGCCCAGGCGCAGCCGCAGCCCGGCCGCCCGGTCCAGCGGCAGCGTCACCACCGCCATGCGCTGGGGCAGGGACCAGTCCGCCATCGCCGCCGTCTGGCGCAGGGCCGCCTCGTCGGCCTGGCCGAGCAGGAGCAGGTCCAGCAGTTCGGTGCGCCGCCGGTCCACTGCCCCGGCCCGTTCGGACTGCTCAAAGGCGTAGGCCTCGGCGCTGACCGCCGACAGCTCATCGATGTACGCGAGGATCGATTCGCCCAGGTCCACCACGACGCCCTGGCCCAGATGGTGTTCCACTGAGACTTTGGACATCTCCCGGAACGTCACGCGGGCGCCCATCCGGTAGGCGCTCAGGAGCGCGTCCATGCTCCGCCCCTGCCGGAACTCGCCGCTGCCCAGCCCGGCCACCAGCTCCCGGCTTTCCTCGGACAGCGCCGGCAGCCGGGTCCCGGGCAGTTGCAGGAAGCGGTCCAGCGCCGCGGCCACGCCCCTGCGCAGCCCCCTGCCAAAGCGCCCCTCGATCGGCCTGGCGTACGCCGGGACGAGCTGCGGGACGGCCTCGATGATGGCCTCGACAATGCCGGGCATCCGCGGCCGCAGCATGTCGCTGACCTCCCGCGGCAGGGCCAGCCAGGGAGGATCGTAGGCGGGGGCGGGGCCGGCAGGCTCCCGGGCAGGGGATGTGTTCATGGAAAGTCCGATGAGTTGTTGCGGCGGGATAGTTTTCTCGAGTCGATCGTATGCCTTGGGTGAAGAAGTATGGCGCAATCTGACATAAGCTTGATGAATGATCCGGCTCCGTAAGCTGGCGCGCGCCGCATCTCTACTGACCACCCCACTAGCTCCAGAAGACATTCTGTCGCTGTTCAATCCCGTGTTTTCCGCCCGCCAATTGCGCGGCGTGGTCACCAGGGTGGTTCCAGAAACGGCCGATTCCGCCACCATTTTCTTCCGTCCCGGCCGCGGCTGGCAAGCACATCTTGCCGGCCAGTGGGCCCGTATTGGCGTCGAGCTCGACGGTGTCCGCCACTGGCGGTCCTACTCGCTCAGCGCCCCCGCCGGACAGGACCCGGCAATCACCGTGACCGACATGGGCGCCGTGTCCGGGGCCCTCGTGCGCGGCACCAAGCCCGGCGACGTCCTGTTCCTGGCGCCCCCGCAGGGCGATTTCGTCCTTCCCGAGCATCCGCGGCCGCTGCTCATGCTCACGGCCGGCAGCGGGATCACCCCGGTGATGTCGATGATCCGCACGCTCGTTCCGCACCGCCCGGATTCGGACGTCGTCCTGATCCACACCGCCCGCACCGCCGCGGACACCATCTTCCGTGAAGAACTCGCCGAGCTCGCCGACCAGTTCCCCAACCTGCGCGTCACGCACTGGTTCACCGGTGAGAGCGGACGGCTGGACTTCACCTCGGCCGCCGACCTGGACCGGCTCTGCCCGGACTGGCGCCAGCGCGCCGCCTACGCATGCGGTCCGGAAGGGTTCCTCAACGACGCCGAGGCGCTGTGGGAGGCCGAAGCGGAGGACGCCCAGCAGGCCGCGGCCAGCTCGGGCACCCTGACCATCGAACGCTTCAGCACCAGCCTCGCCGGCGGCGCCGGGCACGACGGCGGCCTGGTCACCTTCGAGGCCTCCGACCGTGAAGTCGAGGCCGATGGCGACACCCCGCTGCTCGATGTCGGCGAGGACGCCGGCATCCTCATGCCCAGCGGCTGCCGGATGGGTATCTGCCACAGCTGCCTCATCCCGCTGCGGGCCGGCCACGTCCGTGACCTGCGCACCAACGAAGTGCACGGCGAGCCCGGCCAACTAATCCAGACGTGCGTGTCGGCAGCCGCCGGCCCCGTTAACCTCGACCTCTGAGGAGTATCACCGCATGACGATTGTTTCCAACAAACCGGACCTTTCCGACGCCGACACCCCCGCCACCAGCGGTTCAGCCGACACAGCGAAGGTCGTCACGGTCGCGAAGACGCGGCCCGGCGCCCTCGCCGAGACCGGCAGCCCGCTGCTGCGTCCGCCCGCGGCCGCCCACCTCTCCGACGAGCAGGTGGCGGAGCTGGGGCGCGAACTCGACGCCATCAAGGATGACATCCTCGCCAAGCGCGGGTCCGCCGATGCCGCCTACATCCGCCGCATGATCAAGATCCAGCGCGGCCTGGAGCTCTCCGGCCGTGCCCTGCTCCTTGTCAGCAAGAAGAAGCCCGCCTGGTTCGCCGGCACCGCGCTGCTGAGCTTCGCCAAGATCCTGGAAAACATGGAACTGGGGCACAACATCCTGCACGGACAGTGGGACTGGATGCGGGACCCGGACATCCACTCCACCACATGGGAATGGGACTTCGTCACCCCCGCGCGCTCCTGGCAGCACACCCACAACGATCTCCACCACCGCTGGACAAATGTGGTCGGCAAGGACAACGACATCGGATACAACCTGCTGCGGATGGATCCAGACCAGAAATGGACTCCCTTCAACCTGGGCAACCCGCTGTACAACGCGCTGCTGGCACCGGTCTTCGAGTGGGGCATCGCGATCTACGACCTCGAACTGGTGGACTACAAAGAGGGCCGGAAGTCCAAGGAAGCCCTGACCAAGGACCTGAAGGCCCTCGGCCGCAAGGCGCTGACGCAGTTCACCAAGGACTACGCCGCCACTCCCGCCGTCGCCATGCTGACCGGTTCCGGCAAGCAGGCCCTCTACGGCACGCTGACCGCCAACGCCGTCCGCAACGTGTGGGCGCACGCAGTGATCTTCTGCGGCCACTTCCCCGAAGGCACTGACACCTTCACCGAGGAAATGGTGGAGGGCGAGACCCGCGGTGACTGGTATGTGCGGCAGATGATTGGCTCGGCCAACATCTCCGGCTCCAAGTTCATGCACCTCATGACCGGCAACCTCTCGCACCAGATTGAGCACCACCTGTTCCCGGACCTGCCCTCGAACCGCTATGCGGAAGTGCAGCCGAAGGTGCAGGAGATCTGCAAGCGCTACGGACTGCCGTACACCACGGGCCCGCTGCTGAAGCAGGTCGGCTCCACGTGGGCGAAGATCTTCAAGCTGGCCCTGCCTCCCAAGAAGCCCTAGCAAACCCAGGCCGGCTCAGGCCGTACACCACGGGCCCGCTGCTGAAGCAGGTCGGCTCCACGTGGGCGAAGATCTTCAAGCTGGCCCTGCCTCCCAAGAAGCCCTAGCAAACCCAGGCCGGCTCAGCCGGGGTGAAATCAGAAGAGGGGCGTCTGCCATCGTGAACTGCTCCCCGAAAGTTGGACTGAGAAATCAGTTCTGACTTACGGGGAGCAGTTTTATGCATGAGCGCAGTTCATTGTCCGAGGAACAACGCAAGGCCGCGGTAGCGTTGTTTGATACCGGTTGGGGCGCTAAGTCCGTGGCAACGAGGCTCGGGGCGCCCGCGAGAGCGATCCGCCGGTTATACGACCGGTGGCGAGTTCGCGGAGGTACGACGCTAGTGATCAAGCCGACCAAGCGGTTGTTCTCGTTCCAGTTCAAACTCGATGCTGTGCGTAGGTTTCAAGCTGGAGAGAGCAAAGCCGCCCTGGCGAGAGAGCTCCAGCTGTCGTCACCAGAACTGATCGAGAAGTGGGCGCGCCAGTACCGGACAGAGGGCGAAGACGGCCTGCGCCCGAAGCCGAAGGGCCGTCCAAGGACAAATCCCGAGGCCCCGGCGCAGCCAGAGTCGGAGCTGCAGCGACTGCGCCGCGAGAACGAGCGCCTGCGGGCAGAAGTCGCGTTCCTGGGAAAAGTGCAGGCCTTGAGGGACGAGGAACGGCGGTAAAGGTCCGCGCCGTCATCGCCCTCAAGGCCGAACACCGCCTCGACGTACTCTTGGACATCGCTAGCGTTGCCCGCTCGACGTTCTTCTACCACCAGGCCCGCTTCCAAGCCCCTGACCCGCAAGAGGCACTAAAGACCGCGATCACACGGATCTTCACAACCAACCACGCCCGTTACGGGCACCGGCGAATCCACACCGAACTACTTAAGCAAGGCTGGGAGCTCGCGAAGAAGACCGTGCTGAAGCTGATGCGGGCACTCGGGCTGACCTGCAAGGTCCGGCGCAAGAAGCGCTACAACTCCTATCAAGGAGAACAAGGCAAAGTTGCTCCGAACCTGCTGAACCGGAAGTTCGACGCCACCGCCCCGAATCAAAAGTGGGTGACGGACGTGACCGAATTCAGCGTCGGCGACCGGAAACTCTACCTCTCACCGGTCATGGATCTCTTCGACCGGCAGATCATCGCCCATTCAATCAGCACGTCCCCCAACCTCGCCCTCACCAACACTTCGCTATGCCAGGCCCTCACCTGCCTCCAGCCCGGCCAGCAACCTCTGGTGCATTCTGACCAAGGCTTCCAATACCAGCACATCTCGTGGCAGGCCCTCCTCGAGGGCGCCGGCGCGGTCCAGTCGATGTCCCGCAAGGGCAATTGCTACGACAACGCAGTGATGGAGAACTTCTTCGGCCACCTCAAAGAAGAGCTCTTCCACCACGTCCGGTTCCTCAGCACCGACGCACTGGAAGCAGCGCTAAACGAGTACATCCGCTGGTACAACACCGAACGTATCTCGACAAAGCTCGAGGGCCTGAGCCCGGTGCAATACCGTGCCCAGGCCCTCGCGGCTTAGGATCTTATTTGGCCAGTCCAACAATCGGGGACCAGTTCAGTGGCGGTCCTCCTTTTTGTTTGCCAGGCCGCACACCCGCAACTTACCTGGCCACTTGTGCCCTTGATCTCAGGGCTTAGAAGCGGCCGTGACAGTCTTGTGTAGCCTGCGGAGTTCCGAACTGCCGCAGGGATGTTAGCCCGTGAGCAAAAGGATAAAGCCCAGGATCCCCATCATCAGGACCGAACCGCTGGTCCAGAAGATTGCGGCCACGTCCGAGTGAAAGCATTCCGCAGCGATGCCTGTCACGCGCGCGGAATAGCGTCCGCGCTGTGTTGCATAGATGCTTACCGCGAGGGTGCCCGCGATGCCTATGAGAAAGAGAATCCAGGGACCGTAATGCGGGAGCCAGCGCAGGAAAAGCAGCGCGGCGGTCAAGAGGGCAACCGCGGTCCGGCCCCAGGAGAGCACGGTGCGCTCGGGCTGCAGGCCGGGGTCCTGACGAGTGGGAGCAACCGACGGTCCCGACATCAGTTGAGCGCAATCAGGGTGATGACAATTGCGGCCGCAGCTGCCCCGCCTAAGACAAGGAGGGGGATGATGGCGGGCAGGGGAAGGGGCTTTTCTTGCCGCATGCTCGACTCGATGGAGACCCAGCGCACCGAGGCGCCGGCACTGATCAGCGTCCCGACAGCCACGAGGAGTATGGACAGCACTTTGCGCGACGTCTCGGGGAAGGCCTCGATCGCGAACGCTTCAAGTGCCAGCCCGCCTGCCATGAACGCCAGGGACGTGCGGACCCAGGCCAGAAAGGTGCGCTCATTGGCCAGCGTAAAACGCGGATCCGGCTCCTTACCGCCGGGAAGCACTTTCCGGGCCAGCCAGCCGCGTCCTTGATCCGGCTCGGTCATAGCTCTCCTGACGGTAAGGGATTTGCGACGCCGCGAACCGGCGAACCTTGAGGTGGGGACGTGTGACTAGACTTGTAGTTGACTGATTGATCAGTCAACGTCGTACATAGTATCTTGCTTCTCTACGGGGCGGACCTTCAATAAATAGAGCCCTCGAAGATTACGGGAAGCGGTTCGTTTAGCGGCCCTCGAGCTCCGTTGAGGCGGACGA
>NZ_KI914928.1:59178-61190 GCF_000520575.1 Arthrobacter sp. I3 | reverse complement strand
CAGGGACCGGTTGGGGATTATTTGGTGAGGTTGGCCAGGCGGTGCGGGCTGAGGAGCTCGGTGAGCTGCTCGTCGGTGAGCAGGCCGTGTTCGAGCACGAGTTCCGCGACGCCTTTGCCGGTGGCGAGGGCTTCCTGGGCGATGGCCGTGGCTGTGGCGTAGCCCAGTTGCGGGTTCAGGGCGGTGACGAGGCCGATGGATTGTTCCACGGTGAGGCGGAGGTGTTCGGTGTTGGCGGTGATGCCCCGGACGCAGCGGGCCGTGAGGGTGCGGCACGCGGCTTCCAGGTGGGAGATGCTCTTGTGGAGGCTGTGGACGATGATGGGTTCGAAGGCGTTGAGCTGGAGCTGGCCGGCCTCGGCGGCCATGGTGATGGTGACGTCGTTGCCGATCACCTCGTAGGCGACCTGGCTGACCACTTCCGGGATGACCGGGTTGATCTTGCCGGGCATGATCGAGGAGCCGGACTGCACCGCGGGGAGGTTGATCTCGCCGAAGCCGGCGCGCGGTCCCGAGGAGAGCAGCCGGAGGTCGTTGCAGATCTTGGAGAGTTTCACGGCGACCCGCTTGAGCACGCCGGAGAGGTGCACGAAGGCGCCGACGTCCTGGGTGGCCTCGATCAGGTCCACGGCCGTGATCAGCGGCAGGCCGGTGATTTCGGCCAGGTGCCGGCAGGCGGCCTCGGCGTACCCGGCGGGGGCGTTCAGGCCGGTGCCGATCGCGGTGGCGCCGAGGTTGATTTCGTGGATCAGCAGGTCGGCTTCGGCCAGGCGGAGCCGGTCCTCGCCGATCGTGACGGCGTAGGTGCCGAACTCCTGGCCGAGGGTCATGGGGACGGCGTCCTGGAGCTGGGTGCGGCCCATCTTGACCACGGTGCGGAACTCGAGGGCCTTTGCGGCGAAGGCGTCTTCGAGCTCGGTGAGGGCCTGGAGTAGTTCCCGGGCCGCGAAGATCGTGCCGAGCTTGACCGCGGTGGGGTAGACGTCGTTGGTGGACTGGCTGAGGTTGACGTGGTCGTTGGGGTGCAGCCGGGCGTAGTCGCCCTTCGGGTGCCCGAGGATTTCCAGGGCCCGGTTGGCGATGACCTCGTTGGCGTTCATGTTCGAGGAGGTCCCGGCGCCGCCCTGGATGACGTCGACGACGAACTGTTCGCTGAGTTTGCCGTTCATGACCTCGGTGCAGGCTTCCCCGATGGCGGCGGCACGCCCGGCGTCGAGGAGCCCGAGCTCGTGGTTGGTGCGGGCCGCGGCGAGCTTCACGGCGGCCAGCCCGCGGACCAGGTGCATGTTGGAGGACAGCGGCTGGCCGGTGATGGGGAAGTTCTCCACGGCCCGGAGGGTGTGGACGCCCCAGTAGGCGCCGGCGGGAACATCCCGGTCACCCAGGAGATCGTGTTCGGAGCGGAATTCTGCGCGTTCGTCGTGCGAGGTCATGGCGGTCCCTTACAGGTCTTTGGGGGCGTGGGAGATCTTGGGGTCAGCGAGGAAATCGGTGGCCTGCAGCAGCCCGACGGGCCGGCCGCCGCCCAGCACAGGGGTAGCGGCGAGGCGCGCCAGGGGGGAGGTGTCGACGTCGAGCGCGGCCAGGACCCGGACGGTGACAGGCATCCGGGCGCGGTCTCCGCCGTCGGAAACCTTCACGGCAAGGGCGCGGCCGTCCGGGAGGCCCACCAGCTGGACGCCCTCGAAGCCGTCCTTGGCGAGCAGGCCGGGGACCAGGCGCATCAGCGCGGTGACGTCCCGGTCCTCGCCCGCAACCATCTCGGGGTGGCGGCGCATGGCGCGGCCGACGGCGGCTTCCGCTTCGCCGGCTTCTGTTTCGCCGGATCTGGATCCGGACGCGGCGGCCGCGGCCAGGCGGCCGAAGGCGCGGGCCATGCCGCGCAGCGTGAGCGCGAAGAGCGGGGTGCCGCAGCCGTCAGTGGTGGTGCGCTGGGGGTCTTCACCGCTCAGGTCCGCCACGGTCCGGGCCACCAGCTGCTGCAGCGGGTGCGCCGGGTCCAGGTAGCCCTG
>NZ_KI914928.1:53403-59078 GCF_000520575.1 Arthrobacter sp. I3 | reverse complement strand
GCCCCAGTAGGCGCCGGCGGGAACATCCCGGTCACCCAGGAGATCGTGTTCGGAGCGGGTGTCCGGGGCGGTATGTGCGGTGGTCATGGGGTCCTCACAGGGCTTCGTTGACGGGTTTGGACGGTAAAAATCTGGGGTCGGGGCAGGACTGAGTGACGCCGCAGCCGGCACGGTGGGCATGGTTGTTCCAGGACAAAGAGGCCGCGCGGGGCTTGCGGCGACTGCAGCAGGGGAGGGTGGGTGAATCCGGGGTTTAGGATTTAGCGCGTATGGCCGGACCTGGAGTTTCCGCTTCCGGGGACGATGGTGCCCAGGGCGCATTCGACCCCGTGCAAATGCAGCCTCATGGCCTGGGATGCTTCCTCGGCTGATCCATTCTCGATGGCAGCGAAAATGCGGGCGTGTTCCTGACCCGATTCCTTGCGCCGGTCAGCCACGAGGTTAAGGGTGTTTGATTGGTTGGCCATGGCGTCGCAGATGTCTGACAGGAATGATTCGAACACGCCATTGCCGCTGCACCGGGCGATGGTCACGTGGAACTCGGTGTTCAAAAGCACCCACTGCTGGAGATCATCTTCCTCGGACATTTCCCGGAGGATTTCCCGAAGGGCCTCCAGGTCTTCGCTGCTGCGGCGTTGGGCGGCGAGGCCCGCGGCCGGCACTTCCACGTGGGGGCGGGCTTCCACGAGGGCGCTGGCCGAATATTTGCCGAGTTTGAGGTCCTGGGCCACCTTGTCAGCGATGACGAAGGTGCCCTTACCCGTGTGGGTGGCCGTGAGTCCCAATGCGGTGCAGGAACGCAGCGCCTCCCTGACCATTGTGCGGCTCACGCCGTACTGTTTGGCCAGCGATGCCTCCGAGTCCAGGCGGGTGCCGACGGGAATCTTGCCGCCTTCGATTGCGCTGCGGAGGGATGCGAAGACCGCTTCGGCCGCGCCGACGCGCACCACTCGATCTTGTGCAGCTGTCCAGCTGTCCAACAGGTCCATACGAAGACTATGGCACCTGTCACACGGACCGTCAAGGAAGTTCCGAATATGTCGTGAGGGTAAGGGCCTCAGGTGCTCTCGCCAAGGGTTGCGGATGCCGCCCCTGATGCTAGCCCGCGAGAATCGTGCTCGAAGTCGAGTTCGGAGTGGAATTCCAACACCACGACGACGGATCCAAACCGAGAATGCCCGACCTTCTATCTCTGGACGTGCTATCTCTGGACGTGAACCACGTGGCGGAAGTGATCACGACCACTCAGTGTGCCGAAATTTTGGTCGTGCAGAATGGGACCGCCACAGCCAAAAGACCGTGGCCATAGCCCCGTTCAGCCCAGCGATAAACACATCGCCGGCGGCTGCCTGCCGATGGCCAGGTCAACGCCGACCAGCACCAGTGAACCCGCGGCGACCGCGGAAGAGATCAGGGCCAGCACCAGCAGAACCATCCAAGGGAGGACCGCGGCTCGGGCCTGTGCCCGGGCGCTGGCAGGAGCCGGCTCCGCGTTACCCATATCCTCAACCGAGTCATCAGGAACGTGATCTGGGAATATCCGTCAGGTAGCTTGCAGGCGCCGGGACCGCCTGGGCTGGGCCGTGGTGTTCGACGCCGTGGGTGTGTCCCACCGCCTCGAGCACCACGGCGGCCAGGCTCTGTGTACTCATCATGGTCTCGCGCTGCCGGCGTGCACCTGTGCCGGCGCTCAGGATCCGGGCCGCTTCCGCGGTTACTTGCTCCTCGTCCCCGCTGTCGGCCAGGGCTGGCCGGATATGGGAGAGGAGGACCTGGACCGCTTCTCCAGCCGGGCATGGAATGTTCAGCAGGGGGTGCAGGAGGGTGTCGTCGACGCCTGATTGACTTGCCTTCCACGCCGCCAGGCGCAGTTGCCCGGCGGACAGCCGGGGCTCAGAAATCCCGGAGCGCCATTCCCGGGCGGCCCGTTCAACGAGTCCCCGCACCAGCGCGGCAATCGCGGCCGCGTGTGAGGCCTCCATGCAGACGTCGGCAATGCGTACCTCCACAGTCGGGTGATTCCGGGAAAGGCGCGCGTCGAAGTACACCATGCCTTCATCGAGGAGTACGCCCGTAGTCAGCAGGGATTGCACGTACCGGTGGTATTCCCGTTCTGATCCGAACCTTTCGCAGGGCCCGGCGGTCGGCCAGCGGCTCCAAGCCTGGTAACGGAAGCTTGCGTATCCGGTGTCGGCACCCTGCCAGAAAGGGGAGTTCGCGCTCAGCGCCAGCAGCACGGGCAACCAACGCCGGATCCGGTCCAGGACTGCCACCCCTTCCTCACCGTCGTTGACACCGACATGAACATGGAAGCCGCAGGTGAGTTGCTCCCGGAGCGTCACCCCGAACCGCGTTGCCATGTTCAGGAAACGGGGCTGCGCTACGAGGGTAGGAGTGGCCGGCATGGGACTGGTAGCCACGGCGACAGCCCGTGCGCCCACCGAACGGGCTGCCTCGTCGGCAAGCCGCCGGCCCTCGCGGATGCCCGCAATTACTTCCTGCAGCGTGGAACAGACAGGGCCAACGGCCTCGAGCTGCTCTTGCTGGACCTCCAAAGCCAAGGATGGGCCGCCACTGGTTTCAGGGCGCTGCGGGGCCTTGGCCAAGCACGCCTCCGCGGCGGGTACGGGCTGCCCCGTCGTGGCATCGACGAGCAGGAATTCCTCCTCGACGCCGAACGTCCTTGGAACCTCGCCGCCAGAACGGTTGGGTGGTCTCGTCATTGAAGAATTCAAGGCAGCTCCTAACAGGAAGGCCTCCAGCCCTGCCACTGCAAGGCGGCTGCCAATGAAGCTATACAGCCCTCCTCCGCAAGCCATGATCACCGGCCCGCTCGCGCTGCTGATCCCCAGAATATCCCCAACAACAACATGCCGGAAGGAAAAGCCCCTAAGACGGTCATCCAGACGCACGTGGCACCATCGGCCATACCTTCCGCGGAAGGGGACGCGTAACGACGGCCGGGATCTGCTGCTGCCCAATACCGGTACGAGATCCCGCGGTCGGCGCCCGGTTGGTGGCGGGGCGCCGGGGGATTCCGGGTGCTAGCAGTACGTATCACCTTCCCCGGATGAGGCCCACGCCCGTGTTTCGGGCAGACAATGGTCGGACTTACGTGCGGCAGGGTTCCCTGCCGCATTCCATTTCGGAAAGGGGCCTCCAGTGTCCAGACCACACCCGATCCTTGCCGGATCGATCGCAGCCGGGGCAGCCATCGCACTGCTCACGGGCTGCGGCACGTCCAGCCCCGGCACCAGTGTCAGCAGCGCCAGAGCGGAGAAGAACGTTTCGCAGGCATGCGCTGCTGCCAGTGCCTTCGCCGGATCCCTGACAAATTTCAAACAGACACTCAAACCCGGTGCCACGATAGAACAGATCAAATCGGCACGGGAACAGGTCGCGAAGACCTACGACGACCTGGTCAAGGCCAGCCAGGACGTAGCCAAGGACGAAATGGACGCAGTTAAGACGGCCGAAAACAAGTTCGACGCAGCCGTCAGAGCCGTCCCGGATGATGCCACCCTTACTCAGGCGGCCGCCTCCCTGCGGGACGACGCCGCCAACGTCCAGGCCGCGGTCAGTGACCTCCAGACGGCGACTAAATGCTGACCTCAAGGCCCCTCCGGGCAGGTCTGCAGCTAGCCTCAGTCCTGCCCGGCTGCATTCCCGCCCCACACCGCTCCTACAGAAAGCAGGGAAGTTGACATGAGTTTCTGGGAAAACTTTTGGGATATCTTCTGGTGGTTCTTCCTCGTATACGCGTTCATCGCCTTCCTCTGGGCGTTGTTCGCCGTCATCGGCGACTTGTTCCGCGACGACACGCTGAGCGGCTGGTGGAAAGCCGTGTGGATCCTCTTCCTGGTCTTCGTGCCCTTGTTGGGTGTGCTGGTCTACGTGATTGCCCGCGGTAAGGGCATGACGGAGCGGTCCATGGCACGGGCCCAGGAGAACCGGGAGGCCTCGGATGCTTACATCCGCAGCGTCGCTGCACCGAGTCCGAGCGACGAGATCTCCAAAGCCACGGCTCTTCGGGACTCCGGAACAATCAGCGCTGATGAATTCGAAAGAATCAAGACCAAGGCTCTGGTCTGAGAGCGCCATCGACCCAGCACCGCTTGGCAGCAGATGCAATGACCATGGACGAGGTGGTGTCTTAGTCCTCGACCAGGGTGCGGTGTCCTTCTGCGCAACCGCCAGACTGTCGCTCCATGCCATTGGGCGGCACGGTGGCCGGTTGCCAGCGGTCGAGGGCGTTCCCGCAGGCGGTTCGGACCGGCCGAGGCTGCGAGGCATAACCCGATCAGTGGACTCTCTGGCTGCCCACAGGAAGCCGGGCTAGTATCCGGCTGTCACTCCGTTTAGAAAAGGAGATCCCCTTGTCTGAAGAATCAGTAGGGAGCGCCGTGCCGGAGATGCACGATCTGCCGGCCGCGGAGGGCTGCGGTGTCATGGCCGTCCAGAACGCGGCGCTGCCCGTTGCCGGCGCTATCGGCCATGGAGCCTGCCGATGGCTGGCTGGTCGCGTCGTCGGTCCGGTCCTGCGGCCAATGCCTTGGGTTGCGGGCTGATGTCTACAGACCAGGTGCCCACAACCCGGCGCCCGCTCGGCCAGGGTCACAGCATGGCCAGGCACTCGGTCGGGGCCGAGACACTGATCAAAGCCCGAAGCTCCACCGTCTGGGACGTCATCACCGATGCACGGAACTTCACCGTCTGGGAATCCGGCATCACGCACATCAGGGGAGAGCTGCGCAACGGTGGCACCATCAGAATCCGAACCCACACCGGAGGGGAGCGCACCTTCCGGCTGCGCGTCCAGCAGATGCCCGGCGAGGTGATGACCTGGACCCAGGGCCTGCCTCTGGGCCTTCTCACCGGGGTGCGCACGTTCACGCTTGAACCGATGGGCGGCATGACGCACCTGCTCGTAAGAGAAGAGTTCACTGGCCCGCTTTGCGGGCTGCTGCTCCGGGAGTTTGCGTCCGACACGCAGCAGGCTTTCACCGATTACGTTAGCGCGGTCAGGAAACGCGCCGAAATCCTCGGCCGACACGTTCGAACCACGGGATGATGAGCGCCATCGGAGAAGCGCGCAGTGTCCAAGAGCGCCCGACGCTGCCCGAGCGTGCTCTGGGCCATACTCCCCGACGGACCTCTAGTGGCGGTCTGAGGTTACGACAGCGGTTGTCTGCAGAACACCTTCAGAAAAGCCACGGATCCACCCCCGCGGGCCCTTGTTGGGTCGGCACTATCGGTTTACTGTGGGGCCTGTCGGGCAGTGTGCGCATGGATGCACGCTGGATGGGGACCGGACGGGATCATCCAGCACGCCTTCGGTGCCCTAAAAGCGAAGGAACGTAATGGCGATGATGGCTGAACCGGAAATCCACCCGCCGCCCCCTTTGGCCGGCCGGGGCGTCTATCTGCTGGACGACCACGAGGTCGTGAGACGGGGCCTGCGCCATCTACTGGAGTCCGATGGTCTCAGCATCGCCGGAGAATCAGGATCCGCGCGCCGGGCGTTCCGGCGAATCCCTGCCCTCCGCCCGGAGCTGGTCATCCTTGACGATGATCTCCCCGACGGTTCAGGTGCCGACGTGTGCCGGGCCATCGCTGCGGCGGACCCGACCATCCGGTGCCTCCTGATGACCGGAGATGCCAACGAAGCCGTGCTG
>NZ_KI914928.1:50219-53303 GCF_000520575.1 Arthrobacter sp. I3 | reverse complement strand
CTGGACCGGCCAGCCGTTGATGACGCAGGTGGCCGCCATGGCGGCATGCTTTCCGGAACAGTTCTGCGTCAGTTGGGTGGCCTGGCCGCCGCCGCCGAGCCAGTCTTCGCGTTCGCGGGCGCCGTAGGGGAGGTCGGTGCTGTTCTCGAGGTCCGCGGGCGTCAGGCCGTGCAGCTCCAGGATGCGCCCGGCGCCGTCACGGTGGCTGGCTGCGCCGGAATGGCTGGCGGCGGCGAGGGCGAGGAGTTCGTCCGGGAGGTCCAGCCCGGCGCGGACCATGGCGACGGCCTGCAGGGGCTTCAGGGCGGACCGCGGGTAGAACGGGGCGAGGGGCTCCCCGGCAGTGAGGAGGGTCTGGCCGTCCGCTGCGGTGGCGATGACCGAGCCGTAGTGGACACTCTCGACCAGCCCGTCCCGGGTCTGGACCGCAAGCGGGACGTGCTGCGGCAGCCACTCCGGGGCGAGCGGGGTCGGGGTGTTGGCGAGAGCAGGGGAAGTCATTGCGTCCTTTGGCGGTGGCGGTTAATGCGGTTGTGGTGGCTGGTCACTGTGTTGGTGCTGGTTTTGCCGGTGCTGCCCGGATTGCTTACGGCATCGTTGACGGCACCAGGCGCCTGACGTCAGGCGTTGAGGATCGAGTCGAGGGCAATGCCAACGGCGTGCAGATGCTGGCTCATGGCGATGCGCGCCGTCGCCGCGTCGCCGGCTTCGATCGCGGCCAGGATGCGCCGGTGCTCCTCGTCGGACGCGTGCTGGCGGTCCGCCACCATGTTCAGGGTCTCGGACTGGTGCGCGAGGGCGTCCCGGATGTCCGCGACGACGTTCTCGAAGACCTTGTTTCGGCTGGCCCGCGCGATCAAGGCGTGGAAGCTGGAGTCCAGGCCCACCCACACTTCGGGGTCGTCCTCGCCGCTCATCGCGGCAACGATGTCGCGCAGCGTTGACAGCTCCTCGGCCGAACGGCGTTCTGCAGCCAGTCCGGCGGCAGGAACCTCGATATGGGGACGCGCCTCCGTGAGGTCGCGGGCCGAGTATTGGCCCAGGACCAGGTCCTTTGCCACGCGGTTGGCGACGACGAACGTGCCCCGCCCGGTCTTGGTGACCGTCAGGCCCAGGGCGGTGCAGGAGCGCAGGGCCTCGCGGACCACGGAGCGGCTCACGCCGTACTGCTGGGCAAGAGTGGCCTCGGAGCTCAGCTTGGCGCCGACGCCGAGCTTGCCGGATTCGATCTCGGTGCGGAGGACGTTGAAAACGGCTTCGGCGGCACTGAGGCGAGCCAAAGGCTGTCCTGCTGTCCGGCTGTCTGACAGGTTCACGCTTTAAAACATGGCAGAGATCACACCGGGGTGTCAAGTATGACGGCGGCCCCGGGGTCCGGGGCCGCCGTCGCCACTCGGGCCGGAGTTCCGGCGGCGTCCTACTTGCCTGGGTTTGCGTCCGGGCTGCTGGCCGGGACTACTGGACCTTGGACGGGCGGGTGCGGACCAGTGCGGTGACGCCCGCGGCCAGTCCGATCAGCCCTGCAGCCAGCCCGATCCAGCCGGCGGCGGATCCGCCGTCACTGGACGTGCCCGCTGCCGGGGCCGCCGAGGGTGCGGTCGTCGTGGCTGCGCCGTGGGCCTCGGCGTCCTTGGCCGTGGTCACGAAGGAGGGTGCCGGGTGCCCGGGTTCGGCCTGGCCCTCGACTGTCTTCTCGTCCCACTTCACGACGGTTCCATCGGTGTAGGTCTGGGCCGTCGGCAGCGTCACCGTAGTTCCCGCGTCTGGCAGGACGCCGACGGACAGTGAGAAGGCCTGGTACTCGTCCGGTCCGATCTGGTGGGCCTCGTCAGCGGTCCAGACCACGGAACTCGGGGCCTTGGTGATCGTGGCGCCGGCGACCGTGATCGGCTTCGGCAGCTCGCTCGTGGTGATGACGGCCTTCCAGCCCTCGACAGGCTTCACCGACACCGAAGTGAACGGGGTGTCCGTGGGCAGCGTGACTTCGAGTTTGCTGGTCTTGGCCGATTCCGACTCGCTGGGGACGTTGAACGTCAGGTGGCTGTAGCCGCCCGCGGCGGGATCATCTGTGTCGACGTGGACGTGGGCGGAGGCGGCTGCTGCGCCGGCGGCGAGCAGGCCCGCGGTCAACGTGGCGGCAGCGGCGGTTTTGAGGGTACGGCGAAGGGGGGACTTCATGGCAAAGGTGCCTTTCACTAACGGATAACAGGTGGGGAGCCGTCCGGTGCGTTGTCCGTCCGGCGGTAGCAGTGGGGTGGCCGCCTGCTGTCCCCGTCCGTATGTGAAAGGGATTGATGTCAGGCGGCGGGCGACAGCTCCGGAGGTCCGCGTCTGGTCGGCAGGCGGAGGCCAGCCCGGGCCTTGGGGAGGACCAGGTTGACCGCGCAGGGGCCGGGGACGCGCAGGGGCGTGGCGGCGGAGGGCTGGGGCAGCTGCACGAGCGGGCGCAGCCAGGAAACAAGTGTGGACAGGGCCCGCTCGCTGCGTGCGAGCAAAAGTGCCGTGCCGAGCGTCGCCATCGCGTGCGCGGCGAACATGGCTCCGCCCATGTCGGCCGCCGAAACCGCCATGGAAGGGTCGGGCATCGCCGGGGCAATGGCAGCCGCCGAATGGCCCGGATGGCCCGGATGACCCGGAGACATCCGGGCCTGGAGGGCCGCGGGCGCCCCTGAGGACAAGGCGCCGAAGGACCAGTGCAGCCACAGTTGCCCTACGCCGAGCAGGCCGGCCAGGGCCGGAAAGGACAGGCGGACGCGGGTCAGTACGGCCACGGGAACCATCGCCACGGCACACAACGCCGTCACGATCGCCGGCTCGGGCAGCCGTCCGCCGCCGGCCAGGTGGCCGCCGGCTGCCAGCGCCACGATGATGGATCCGATCAGGCCTGTGCGGAACAGCCGGAAGGAAGCGCGCGTCATCGTGTGCAGTCCTTTCCGGATTCTGTGGGGTCTGGTTGTCGCTTAAGTCCCTTAAATCCTACGGGCCATTGTGAACCGCCACGCCCGCGCGCGGCTGAACCGCCCAATCTGTGCCGGCAGGGCTGCGCCGGCCGGGCTGTGACGGCGGGTGCTTTGGGTCGCTGGA
>NZ_KI914928.1:49480-50119 GCF_000520575.1 Arthrobacter sp. I3 | reverse complement strand
GGTCGCTGGAGTTGCCCCGCCTGTCCAGTGCGCCGGTACGTACGTGCCGTTATAGCTCTGTGCAGGCATCCTGGGCCGTCCTATACTGGAAATGCCTGCAAAGCGGCACGTTCGTACCGCCAGGGTTCGAACCCACAGAGTTCGATCCCACGGGTTGTTACGCGCACAGGGGTTCGAACCCACAGGGTTCGTACGCCGGACCCTCGGACGTGTGTTGATTAACGGGAGGCTGCCATGGGGAACGCATTTCCGGGCGAACTCGCTGCCGAGGCCCGGGCCCGGCGCGGGTCGCTCCGCCTGAGCCAGCGTGAGCTGGCCGAACTGGCCGGAGTCTCAGAGCGCTTCGTCCGGTTCGTCGAACAGGGTAAACGCACGGTGCAGCTGGACTCCCTGCTGGCGCTCCTGGACACGCTGGGGCTGGAACTCCGGGTCCAGACCCGGACCAGCGCCGCAGCCCGGGCCCTCGCCGGTCCGGTGGCCGGCCTGCAGGCCGATGGTGAACTGCGGGACGGGCCGGAAGCCCGGCCATGAGGCACCGCATCGCGGATATCTATAAGGCCGGCGTGCTGGCGGCCCGGCTGGAACGGCACGACGGCGGCACCAGGTTCAGCTACCTGCCGGCCTATCTGGCGTCCGGGG
>NZ_KI914928.1:46418-49380 GCF_000520575.1 Arthrobacter sp. I3 | reverse complement strand
CCCCCGCCGTATTTCACGGGGCTTCTGCCGGAGGGCCGGCGGCTGAATGCGTTGCGCCGTTCCATCAAGACCAGCGTGGATGATGAGCTGTCCTTGCTCATCGCGGCCGGTGCCAACCCGGTGGGTGATGTGCAAATCGTTGGCCATAGCGAGAAGCTGGACCCGGACGAGCACGCCGTCGAGCTTGACCCCGCAACGCCCGTGGATTTCGAGGCCCTGCTGGGCGACTCCGGACTGATCGACCCGGTGGCCCTGGCGGGGGTGCAGGACAAGCTGTCCGCTGGAATGATCTCCATGCCGGTGGCCAGCGCCGGCCGGCGCTACATTCTCAAACTCAACGCGCCCGAGTTCCCGCACGTCGTCGAAAACGAGTACGCGATGTTCCGGTACGCGGCGCGGCTGCGGATCCCTTTGAGCCGGGTCCAGCTGATCCGCGACGTCGCCGGCCGGCCCGGGCTCCTCGTGGAACGCTTCGACCGGGTGCCTGTAGCCAGTGGCACTGTATCCGGTGGGCCTGTCGCCGGCGTGTCTGGGCCCAAGGCGGCGGCCAGGTCGCCGCGGGCGGTGCAGCGGCTCGCCGTCGAGGACGGCGCGCAGGTGCTGGGCCTCTACCCTGCGGACAAGTACAACGTGGGATACGGGCAGGTGTGCCGTGCGCTTGCGGCTTATTGCGCGGCTCCGCTGCCCGCGGTGCGGAATTTGGCCCTCCAGGCGGCATTTGCGTGGCTGACGGGCAACGGCGACCTGCACGCGAAGAACGTTTCCATGGTGCAGCAGCCGGCCGGGGAGTGGTCCATCGCGCCGGTATACGACATCCCGTCCACGGTCGTCTACGGGGACAAGACACTCGCCCTGACCCTGGACGGCAAACGCACAGGGATATCCCGGAAGCACTTCCTGGGCTGGGCCGCGGGGATGGGGCTGACTGAACGTGCCGCCGTCCAGGTGCTGGAACTGGCGCTGAAGGCCTCGGAACCGCTGCTGGCGGACCTTCAGGCGGGCACGGCGTTCCGCTCCATGACCGACGACGGCGCCTCGCCGTTTTCAGCGATGGTCACCCGCGACTGGGTCAAGGAACTCAAGCACCGGCGCAGGCTACTGGCCGGGTGATGCCGCCGGCGCCGGCTCGGCTTGCACCGGATGCCGCTGACGGATGCCGTTGTGTGGAGCCTCAGAGGTGCTGGATGCCCGCCCGCTGCATGGCGTCTTTGTAGACCTCAACGTTCTTGGCGAGGAGCTCTTCCTGCTTGGCCGGAGATACCGCGAAGGCGCGGCCGCCAAGTGCGGTGGCCTTGTAGATCTTGACACCATGATTCTTCAGCGAGGAATGGTAGGTCTTCTCGAAAAGCGTCAGGAAGGAGTGGGCGTCCGCGCCGTGCGCAATAACGGCCGAGACGCGCTTGTTGATCTTGAGGAACTGACGGAAGGGCCGGAGGCCGTCCGTCTTCTCCTGGACGTTCAGGGCCGAGGATGCCTCCGGATCGCGGATCCACGGGTAGGCGTTCCACGGCATCACATAGCGGGGGTCCAGCTCCGCGGCCTCGTAGATGGAGGTGGCGCGGCGGGCGGCTTCATCGTCGTTGAAGTGCGAGACAAAGCCCGATTCGGTGCCCTTGCCCGGGCTGATATGCAGGCTGACGATCCGGCATTCGTCCTCGTCATGGATGGGGTCGATGTACGGGACCACGGATCCAGGCTTCTTTTCCATGAGTTCGTCGCACAGCTGCGTCACCGCGGCGATGTTCGGCTCCTGCAGCAGGGTCTTCTTTTCGTCCCAGTCAATCGTCACGATTTCTCCCTCAGCACTTGGCGTCCAGAATCAGGCGGCTTCCTCCACTCTACGCTTTCGCGGCAGGGGGTGTTTCGGCCGGACCTATTCGGCCGGGGCTGCGCAGGGGTTTGCCCTGAGTCAACGGCCCTCTGGTGACGGCAGTGAGGCGGGCGTAGGCTTAAAGCGCCTGCAGGTAACCATCTGATGACTCCGGGTTGTTCGGGACATTGAAGTGTCCGAGCCGTCTCTTAGCGAGATCGCGAAGGTACCTGCAGGCCTGACGTCCGCAGCCGCCCAGGTGGTCGGGCGCTTTTCTTTGCCGCCGGCCTGCCGGATGCGATGAAGCGGGGCGGAGCCGAGGGCAAGAGCCGCGAATCGAGTGCTTCGAATAGCGGCCCGTCGCCCGGCAACTCTGCCCCGAGGCCGAGCCAATGTTAGTTTGGGCCCGCACGGCAGCCAACGAACTGGTCCCTATGCCGCAGCCCCAACTTTGGGCTTTCCACGCCTGAGCGTTTTGGCTTGGTGCCGGAGCTGGCGCCGATGGCGGGAGCCTGGCTGGGACCCCGGCTGGTCTGTGGCCGATGGGCGAAGCGGAGTTCCCGGCAGGGGTGGCGCCGTGGAGTAGTAGCTGTGGCCGGTGGGGGTGGTGATTTCCAGGGTGTGGCGGGTGCCGGGTGCGGGGCGTGCTTTCCAGCCGGGGGTTTCTTTGGTGTGGTTGCAGGCTTCGCAGAGGCCGGCGGCGTTGTCCGTGGTGGTCGGGCCGCCGGTGTGCCAGGGAATGATGTGGTCCAGGTGCCGGAGCGGGGCGTCGCAGTAGGGGGTGCGGCAGGTGTCGTCCCTGGTTTGGATAAAGCGGCGGTGCCCGGGCGGGAAGAGCCGGGCGCGGGAGTCCATGGCGATGAGCTCGCCGGTGCCGGGGTGGGTGTAGAGCCGCCGGAGCCAGAGGGTGAACGCCGGGTCATCGCCCCTCCCGGTGCCGCCCGGCGGCGGGTTGATGAGGGTGCGGGCCCAGCCGGCGGGGACGGTGCCGTAGCCGGGGAGCCGGGCTGGTTCGGCGCCGGCCTGGAAGAGGGCGCGGTCGGTGATGACGAGCTGGATTTCGACGCCGCTGATCCCGCCGGGGGTCCCGGTGGTGCGTTCGACCAGGGCATCGGCCATGAGCTGCCCGCGGCCCCTCGGGTCCCCGGCGGC
>NZ_KI914928.1:36306-46395 GCF_000520575.1 Arthrobacter sp. I3 | reverse complement strand
GGGGCCGGGCGGAGGCTGACATGCCGCTCGGTGGCGGCGTGCGCGGCGCGTTCGGTGACGGTGCGGGGGTCGCGCCGGTACGCGGCTGCCCGGGCCGCAGCGACCAGGGACCGGTCACCGGCCCCGGCGAACGTCCCGGCGTCGGGCGCCAATTCCTCGTCGACGGCGGCCCGGTCGGCCGGGGTCAGGCAGGCGGTTTCGCGGACCAGCAGGGTGGCGCGCCATTCGTTGAGCTGCCCGGTTTCCAGGGCGGCGAGGGTGTGAGGCATCTCGGTGATCAGGGCTTTGGCCAGGCCGAGGAGCCGGCCGCCCCTGGCCGGAGATTCGCGCCGGGCCAGGGCAATCTGAGCGCCGACACCGGCGCCGAGCTTCTCGGCCGGGACTCCGGCGGCGGCCTGCTCGCGGCGTTGGAGCAGGTCGAACGCGACGGCGTGCCGGGCCTGCCGGGCTGCCATGGCGGACTTCAGGTCCTCCAGGTCCCGGATCTCGTCGATCAGTTCGGCGGCGCTGTCCGGGGCCGGGACGACTGCCAGGAGCGCGGCCAGGTCCGTCACCGCAGTTGCCGGTGCCGGGTCTGCTGGCGCGGTTTCGGGCCCTTGATTGCCGTCCATGAATTAAGTGTCCCTGCGGGCTATGACATTTATGGCCCTCCGCAGCCGTTCCACCGCTTCGGAAGCCATCGGCGACCTTCCAGGTCCCAAAGTCACTCCCGAGACGCTGCCCAGGAAAATGTCGAGCTGAAGACGCGTCCGCAACCCGTCGAGCGCGGAGTGCAACTCGTCAAGCCGTCGGTACTGTTCGATCATCCCGGCGGGATCCTCGGCCTGACGCACGTCCCGGAGCGCGCTGGAGCAGAATGCGAGCAAATCCTGGACGCCGTCGTCACCGCTCCCGGCGCGGCCGAGGCCGCCGTCGCCGTCTCCCGCCGGAACCACTTCGGGCCCCTGATTGCCGTCCATGAATCCAGTCTCCTCCGGGGATCCGACATTAATAGGGCAACCAGAAGGAGGCCGCGAGGTTAGCGGGATTGGTGGGATTCGTTGGCGGTTGTGGAGGTCCGGCCGCGAGTTCCCGGCGTCCGAGGACCCCCACCCGAGCGCATCGCCCCTGTCTCAAACACGGGCACGGGTCCATCATGGGAGGGGGCGTTAGCTCTGCGCCCCAGGCGGAACCGGGCGGAGGATTGTCCATGAACCAGAGGGAATCTATCGCGACGAGGATCAGCTCGCTGCCTTCGGACCGCCGCTCGTTACTTAAAGCGGTCGGCGTCGGCGCCGCGGGTATAGCGGGCATGCCGCTGCTGGCCGCCTGCACGGCCCAAAGTGCCCGCGCCGGAACCGCAGGTCAAACCGCTCCTGGACCAACAGAAGGTCAACGCCGCCTTGGCAAGGCTGGACGGGATGGTCCAGGGCGTGATGGAGAGTACCGGTGTTCCCGGAGTCGCCGTGGCCGTGGTCTACCAGGACCAAATGGTCTACGCCAAGGGGTTCGGCGTGCGGGAATCGGGCCGGCCCGAGACAGTGGACGCGGATACCGTTTTTCAATTGGCCTCGGTGTCCAAACCCTTGGCCTCCACGGTGGCGGCCGTGGCCGTGGGCCGCAAGGCCATCTCCTGGACGGAACCGGTGATCAACCACACCCCCGGCTTCGCCCTGAAAGACCCCTACGTCACGCGGAACGCCACGGCGGCGGACCTGTTGTCACATCAAGGCGGCCTCAGTACGGGGGCGGGCGATCTGTTGGAAGACCTCGGATTCGACCAGTCCTATATTCTCAGCCACCTCAACCAGCAGCCGCTGGACTCATTCCGGTCGAGCTACAACTACAGCAACTTCGGCTACACGGCTGGTGCACAGGCTGTCGCCGATGCCATGAACAAGCCCTGGGCAGACCTCGCCGAAGAAGTCTTGTTCAAGCCCCTGGGCATGTCATCCACGAGCTATCGCCACGCGGACTACCAAAAGGCGACGAACAAGGCACTGATCCACGTCCCAGCCGGTAACAAGACCTGGGTGGCCAAATACTCCCGGGATGCCGACGCCGAAGCACCCGCCGGCGGGGCCAGTTCCTCCGTGCGCGACCTGGCCCGCTGGATCCGCCTGCAGCTCGCCAACGGCAGCTTTGAGGGAAGCGAGGTTATCGATCCGGACGCGCTTAGTATCACGCATGTCCCGCACGCTGTCTCGGGCCCACCGTCGACGCCGGGTGCCCGCACCCGCTTCTACGGCTTGGGCTGGAACGTCTCCTACGACGACCACGCCCGGCTGATGCTCGGGCACTCGGGAGCCTTCAACCTTGGTGCCGCGACCGCAGTGTCACTGCTCCCCGGCGAGCAGCTGGGCATTGTTGCCCTGACCAATGGCCGGCCGCAGGGCATCCCCGAAGCCATCTGCGCCGCATTCCTGGACACGGCCCAGAACGGCGCCCCGACAGTGGACTGGATCGGATTCACCTCGGGCGTCTTCCAGAAGATCGATGAGGCGGAGAAGCCAAAAGTTGACTATTCCAAGGCACCGGCCCAGGCCAAACCGGCGCAGGGCAACGATTTCTACATCGGCAGTTACGCGAACTCCTACTACGGCCTGCTCACCGTCGCGGTGGAGAACGGCGTGCTGACCCTTGAGCTGGGCCCGGCCGGCAGGACCACCAAGTTCCCGCTCACTCATTTTGACGGCGACACCTTCAGCTTTGAATCAATCGGCGAGAACGCCAACGGTCTTGCCGGGGCAATCTTCGCCCCCGGCGCGGACGCAGCCCCTGGTGCGGACGCCGCAGCCGGAGGCGGCACGGCTTCGAGCGTCAGGCTCGATTTCTACGATCAGACCGGGCTGGGCACCTTCACCCGCGGCTGAGCCCGGACTTCAGTGAGTGAGCTTCTTCCGTAAGCTTCAAAGGAACGCCACGAGCCCCGATCCAAGGAACCCATGCCCATCAACACACAATCGCTGAAACAGGACGGCTTCACCGGTTTCCGGCCGCTCCAGGACCTTGACATCAACCGGATCCCGCAGAAGCCCGGGATCTTCGCGGTACTGCGGCCGGAGGGCTTCCGGCCCCAGTTCCTGGCCAGGAGCACCGCCGGCATCTTCAAGAAGAAGAACCCCACCCTCAAGACGGACGCTCTCGACGCCGAATGGGTGGACGGCGCCGATGTCCTTTTCCTGGGCAAAGCCGGCCCCGGAAGCAAGGGCAACCGCGGTCTGCGCCGGCAAATCCAGGAATTCGTCGACTTCGGCGAAGGCAGGCCGCCAGGCCACTGGGACGGCCGGCTCATCTGGCAGCTCGCAGCGGCAGGGTCCCTGATCATCGCGTGGAAAGAGTTGCCCGTTGAGCAACTCAACGCGGCCGAAGCCCGGTGCCATGCCGCATTCATCGAAGAATACGGCCGCCTGCCGTACGCCAACTTAGTCCAGGCGCGCGCCAAAGGTGCTTAGCCGCCGTACGTGAACCGTCCCGCCACTAACGTGGCGGCCACCGGCATGGCCGCAAACTCCGTATCCGAAACGGTCAGTGGGTCGCCGTCGAGCACTGCAATATCGGCGGGGTCCCCGACCCGGAGACGGCCGCGACCGCGGGTCGAGGCCGTGAGGGCCTCCCGCCGCGTGAGGGCCTGCTCGACATGCCACGGCCCGCGGCCATCCAGCCGTGCCCGCGCCGTGGCAGCGGACATGGCAATCCACGGATCCAGCGGGGCCACCGGAGCGTCCGAGCCCAGGGCGAGAGTCGCCCCGGCGGCCAGCAATGAACGGAGCGGGAAGGACCGGTCCGTTCGCCCCGGCCAGTTCGCCTCGGCGGCGTCCCGGTCATCGAGGGCATGCGCAGGCTGGACGCTCGCGGTCACGCCCAACCGGCCGAAGCGGGCGAAATCCTCGCTCCGGACAAACTGGGCATGCTCCACCCGTCCGGCGATGCCCGCCGCCTCAAACGCATCCAAGGCGACTTGGTTGGCCGCATCGCCGATTGCGTGGACCGCCGGCACAAAACCCGCCTGCCGTGCCCGGACCAACAGGGCGAGCAGCTCGGCCTCGCTCACGGTCAGCAGCCCGTGGCCGCCGTTCGGATACGGGTCAATGCAATACGCTGTGCGGGTATTGAGCGAGCCATCGATCAGCACTTTCAGGGGGCCCACGCTCAGCAGCCCGCCACTGCCGGCCACCGCCAAACCTGTCCGCAGCCCCTCTGCTACGGCCCGGTCCAGGTCCTGCGGATAGACGCCCGCTTCAACGCGCAGGGCGGCGAAGCCGCTGGAGATCCTCCGCAGCCAGGCGTCGCGGTTCCACGTCATCTCGAAGTCCACAATCCCGACCACGCCCCGCGCGGCCGCAGCCTGCCCTGCCTGCCGCACCCACGGATCCACCACCGCGTCCGGCAGCTGGCCAAGCTCCCGGGTCAGGGCGAACGCCGGTTCTTCCCGGAGCAGCCCGCCCGCATCCACCGGCATCCCGTACTGTTGGGCCGCTGCGGAGTTGAGCCAGACACAGTGGAGGTCGTGGCTGATCAGCGCCGTAGGCCGGCCGCGCGTCACGCCGTCCAGGAGGTCCAGACTGGGCAGGTCATGCCAGATGGCATCGCGGAAACCGACGCCCACCAGCGTCTGGACGGGACCCGGAGCTCCGGCGCCGCTTCCGGCCCCGGCGATATGGGCCTCCGCGATATTGTCCCCGGCGATATGGGCCCCGACGACGGCGGCCGCCTCGCGCGCCGAGCCGGCACCGGAGAGGTCAAGCCGGTTGGAGGCCAGCGCCCACTGCGTCATATGGACGTGCTCATCCCACAGCCCAGGAATGGCGTAGCGGCCCTCCAGATCCACCACCCGGGTTGCAGCGGGGAGCGCACCCGAGCCCGGGCGCGACGGGATGATCGCCGACACGGCCCCGGCGCGAAGATGAACGTCGAAGCATATTTCCTCCCCGGGGTGCCGCACGGAGGCCAGCACGAGATCCGGGGGTCGGCGGGGATCGAGCGGATCAGACATAGGAACAGGCTAGGCGGGCGACGCCGCAGGACCCAACAGGCGCACACGGGACTTTCGCCCCTTACCTCTGCCACGAGCGCCCCCCAAGCTGAATGTGTGGGGAGGTTGCTGCACGGCCAGTTGGGGGGGGACGTGTCGAGCGAAGAACCACTTCACGTAAATACGGCACGGGTCTCACCGCGAATTGGGGAAGGAAATGGCGTTTGCACTTTCCGGCTTCAGCAGGAAAAGGCAGGAGACCACGGCCACATGAGTATCCACCACCATTCGGGGGACCCTAAACTCAAGGTGCTCATCCGCCTGAACGCGGACGCCGAAACAGCGCGGATCGACGTGCATGGTGTGGTGACCGTGGCCAACGTGCGGGCGCTGTACGTCGTTTGCCGCCGCGTCACAAGCAAGCTTCCCGGGTTTGAACTCGTGCTCGACCTCGCCCATGCCCGGGTGTCGGCCGCCGCGATCGAGGAACTCCGTGAGCGTGCCCGCGCCTCTTTGCTGTATTCGGGGATCGATGGCACGGAGACTCCGTGCCGTCTGCGCCTCGTGGACCCGCTGGTCATCCTCAAAACCAAGGAGCACGTATGAAAGCCCTCGTCTATGGCGGTCCCGGCGAGAAATCGTGGACCGAGGTCCCCGATCCCACCATCCAGAATCCCAGCGATGTGATCGTCAAAGTGGACACCACCACCATCTGTGGGACCGATCTGCACATCCTCAAAGGCGACGTCCCCGCGGTGGCCAAGGGCCGCATCCTGGGCCACGAAGGGGTCGGCACCATCACGGAGATCGGCGCCTCCGTGACCAGCCTCAAGGTCGGGGACCGCGTCATCATTTCGTGCATCAAGTCCTGCGGGCACTGCGCCAACTGCAAGACAGGCCTGTACTCCCATTGCCTGGGGGAGGAGGGAACCTCCGGCATCGGCTGGGTTTTCGGACATCTGATCGACGGCACGCAGGCCGAGTTCGTCCGCGTCCCCTACGCAGAGAACTCCCTGCACCTCCTGCCTGAGGGAGTCAGCGACCAGCAGGCCGTCATGCTCTCCGACATCCTCCCCACCGGCTTTGAGATCGGCGTGCAGTACGGCCGGGTCAAGCCCGGCGACACGGTCGCCGTCATCGGCGCGGGTCCCGTGGGACTTGCCGCGATCTCCACTGCCGGCCTCTACGGCGCCGCCACGATCATCGCCGTCGACCTCGACGCGAACCGGCTCGAGAAATCCCGCGAATTCGGAGCCACCGATGTGGTCCTTTCATCCGATGCCGACTGGAAGGAGCAGCTCATGCTCCTGACCGACGGGCAGGGCGTGGACGTGGCGATCGAGGCCGTGGGCGTCCCGGCGACCTTCACGATGTGCACCGACATCGTGCGTCCTGGCGGCACCGTGGCCAACGTGGGCGTGCACGGCAAAGCCGTGGAACTGCACGTCGAAGACCTCTGGATCCGGAACATCAACATCAGCATGGGCCTGGTGAACACCAACACCACCCCCATGTTGCTCAAGCTCGTGGCACAGCAAAAGATCCCCGCGGACAGTTTCGCCACCCACCACTTCACCTTCGACGAGTTCATGGAGGCGTACGACACTTTTGCCCGCGCCGCGGAGACGAAGGCCCTCAAAGTCGTGATCACGGCATGAAAGCGCTCGTTGTCCTCCACGCCGGCAGTGCCGGCGCGATCGACGAAGCCAGGCCGTTCGTGATCCCGCTCGGGCGGTAGCGGCCCGGGCCGCCAGCTTCCGGAAGCCACGCCCGGCCGGGCGTGGCAAACGGACCATCTGAAAGGACGGCGGCCATGAAAGCAGGCCGGATTGTCATGCTGGTGATCGGCTCGCTGTGCGCGCTGGTCGGTTTGGGACTGTTGGCGGGCGCCGGTTTTGCGGGCTGGGTCAACTACCAGCAACGTGACGGCAGGTACTTCATCACGCCGTCGGCGCCTTTCTCGGGCAATTCCTACGCGCTGACGACCCCCCGGCTGGACCTCATGACCGGCGGCGGCGTGGACGACGGCGTTCCGGTGGACATTGCGGGCAGCGTGCTGCTCCGCGGTTCCTCCACCGACCCCGGCAAGGAAATCTTCATCGGAATTGCCCCGCGGGCCGACGTCGCGACATACCTGGCCGGTGTCCGGCGCACCGAAATCGTCGACGTCAGGTTCAACCCCTTCCGCGCGCGGTACCGCGAAGTGGCCGGCTCCCAAATCCCGTCCAATCCGGCGCAGCAGACCTTCTGGGCCGCGACTGCCACAGGCCCGGGGGAACAGGAACTGACCTGGAACCTCCGCTCCGGATCCTGGGCAGTGGTGGTCATGAATGCCGACGCGACCTCTCCGGTGAGCGTGAATCTGCAGGCAGGGGCACGCACAGACCTGCTCCTGCCATTGTTCATCGGCCTGCTGATCGGCGGACTCGTGATGCTGCTGATCGGCGTGCCGCTGATAGTGCTGGGCGCCGTTGGACTCGGCCGTGGCGGCCCGGGCCAAGGCGGGACGGGCAGCGGTGTCCCTCCCGGCCACCTGCCGGCCCAGCCCGGCCAGCCGTATCCCGCGGGTCCCTACCCGCCCAATGCCACCCCGGGCCAGCAGAACAGTGCGGCCACGCCGGGTGCCGTGGCGGCATACGCTGCCCCGCCGGGGACTCCGTATCCGGTGTCGCCGGGTGCTACGACCGCATATGTGTACCCCGCCCGCCTCCACGGCTACCTCGACCCGAACCTGTCACGGTGGATGTGGCTCGTGAAGTGGTTCCTGGCCATCCCGCACTTCATCGTCCTGTTTATCCTCTGGTTCGCCTTCGGAGTGGTCACGATTGTGGCGTGGTTCGCGATCCTTTTCACGGCGCGCTACCCGCGCTCGCTGTTCAATTTCAGTGTCGGCGTGATCCGCTGGAACTGGCGTGTGGCCTTCTACGCCTTCAGCGCGATCGGAACGGATGTGTATCCCCCCTTCACCCTGGCCCGCACCGATTACCCGGCGGACTTCGACGTCGACTATCCCGAACGGCTGTCCCGCGGCCTGGTGCTGGTGAAATCCTGGCTGCTGGCCATTCCACATCTGCTGCTTATCAGCCTGCTGACGGGGACCGCGAGGACGTGGGAGTACCGGGACGGCGAGTGGGTGCAGCAAGGTGTGGGCATCTCCTTCCTGGGGCTGCTGGTCCTGATCGCCGGCGTGATCCTGTTGTTCACGGGCCAATACCGGCGGGGGCTCTTCGACCTCCTGCTTGGCCTGAACCGCTGGATCTACCGCGTTATCGCCTACGTTGCCCTCATGCGGGACGAATATCCGCCATTCCACCTTGATATGGGTCCGGTCGATCCTGGCGAGCTGCCGGTGCCTGCATACGCCGGACCCGCGCTCGGACCCGCCGGACCCGCCGCCGGACCGGTCGGACCCGGGCCCTCCGCCGGACCAGCCACCGGGCCCGCGCCCGGAACCGGAGGACCAGCCACCGGACCCGGAGGGCTGCCCAGAAGCTAATGCCGCGCTGCGCCCGGTCCTCTTGCCACCCGCCCTCCGCAAGAACATAGTTGAGGGAATTCACGTACTCCGCGGCACTAGGCAGGCGACCATGGTGAACATCGGGATTCCGGAAAACGGCGTGCTTCACGGCAAGACCGCCCTGATCTACGGCGGCGGCGGGGCGGTCGGCGGGGCGGTGGCAAGGGCTTTCGCGGCCGACGGCGCCACGGTGCACATTGCCGGAAGGACGGAATCGCGGCTGGAAAAAGTAGCCAATGACATTCGCGAGGCAGGCGGCACAGCCGAAACCGCCGTCGTCGACGCCCTGGACGAAGAGCAGGTGGATGCCTTCGTAAGCCGGGTAGCGAAGAAGAGCAAGAGGATCGACATCTCCTTCAACGTGATCTCATTCGGCGACGTCCAGCAGCCACTCATGGAGATTGATGTGGATGACTTCACCCAGCCCATCACCCTGGCCGCGCGGACGCACTTCCTGACCACGCGCGCGGCCGCCGCCTACATGGTCAAGCAACGCTCCGGCGTCGTGCTCATGTTCGGCGGTTCGGGCCCGCAGACGATCCCCGGCCTGGGCGGTTTCAAGGTGGCGCTCGACGCGATGGAAGGACTACGCCGGCAATGGGCCCTGGAACTTGGAAAACACGGCATCAGGGTGGTCACCATGGTCACCGGCGGCATTATCGAAACCATCCCGTGGCAGGCCGAGAGCCGCGATGAGATCGTGGTGGAGATTGCCAGGGCCGCGCATTTGAACCGGACGGCCACGCTGGCGGACGTCGGCAACGTGGCCTCCTTCATCGTCTCGGACAAGGCGGCTGCCATCACGGACGCTACCGTCAACATCTCCGCCGGCGCGATCGTGGACTACTGACGCCGGTCAGGCCACCAGGTTGGCTGCTGCGACGTCCATGTGTTCGAGGACCGTCGTGCGGGCCAGTGTCGCGTTGCCGGTCTCGATCGCGGCGACGATGTCGTGGTGCCGGTCCACGCTCATGTTCTTGACGGCCCTCTCGATCCCGGCAAACATGATGGACATCCGAATGGAGCCCTCAAGCGACTCCCAGGAGTGCAGCAGGGTCTCGTTTCCGGTGAGACGGCACAGTGTCCGGTGGAACTCCAGATCGGATTCAATCCGTTCCTCCAGGCTGGCCTCGGCGGCCGCGGCCATGGCATCGACGGCCGAGCGCAGGGATGTAATCACGGAGGCCCGGTCCGGCAGCTCACACAGTGTCCGGACCGCAAGCGATTCGAGCGCGGCCCGGACAGCGAAGATGTCCCGGATTTCCTTGCCGTCCAGGTGCCGCACGGACAGCCTGCCGCGCGGTCCGGCGGACAGCAGTCCTTCTTGCTCCAGCTGGCGCAGGGCCTCGCGCAGTGTTCCGCGGCTGATCTGGAGCATGTCGGAGAGTTCGGTCTCCACCAGATGCCGTCCTGGCTCCAACTCTCCGCTCGTGATGGCCGTGCGCAGGGCAGATAGCGCCTGCTCGCGGAGGCTCTTCTTTTCCAGTCCGAGAAGCGGGGCTGTTGCTCCGGCCATTGTTAGTCCTCACGCTCAGCGGTCAACTGTTTGTCAGTGGTCAACTGTTTACAGTTCGTGTGTTAACAGTTGATGGTACGGCACGGGCGGGACCGGCAGCTC
>NZ_KI914928.1:33141-36206 GCF_000520575.1 Arthrobacter sp. I3 | reverse complement strand
CCCGTAGGCTGTTCCCTCCGGCTCAGCCGAGTTCGGCGAGCACCTTGGCAACGACCCTCTGCACCGAGAGGCCGTAGCGTTCGTGCAGGGTGGGCAGCGCGCCCGCGTCCAGGAATTCGTCCGGCAGCGCTACCGGCACCACCCGTTTACCCAGCCCCGCGGTGACCACGGCCGAAGCCACGGTCTCGAACAACCCGCCCACCACACTGTGGTTCTCCAGCGTGACCGCGAGGCGGTCAGTGTTCAGCTCGGCGAGCACCGTCGCGGCGTCGAACGGCTTGATGGTGGGGGCGTGGACGACGGCGACATCCACGTGGTGCGCAGCCAGCGCCTCGGCCGCCTGGAGTGCCCGCATGGTCATCAGCCCGCTGGAGATGAAGACGACGTCACGGCCGCCACGCAGGACTTTCGCCTTGCCGAGTTCGAACGTGTAGTCGTACTCGTCCAGCACGGTGGGGACGTTGCCGCGCAGCAGTCGTAGGTACGTGGGGCCCTCGCTGGCGGCCAGTTGGGGGACGGCCTGCTCGATGTCCAGCGAGTCGCACGGGTCCACGATGGTCAGATTGGGCATGCCGCGGAAGATCGCCATGTCCTCGGTCGCCTGGTGGCTTGGACCGTAGCCGGTGGTCAGCCCCGGGAGCCCGCCGACGATATTGACGTTGAGGTTTGGCTCGGCGGCATCCAGGCACAGGAAATCGTAGGCGCGCCGGGCAGCGAACACCGAGTACGTCGAGGCGAACGGGACCAGACCGGTCTCAGCCAGGCCCGCCGCGGCGCCGAAGAGCAGCTGTTCGGCCATGCCCATCTGGAAGAAGCGTTCCGGGAATGCCTGGGCGAAAATGTGCATGTCCGTGTACTTGCCCAGGTCCGCGGTCAGTCCCACGATCTTGTCGTTCTCCTGCGCGGCCTTGACCAGGGCGTGCCCGAACGGCGCGGACGCGGTCTTCTGGCCCGGGTCCGCGAAGGAGGCGATCATGGCAGAGGTCTTCAGCTTCGGTGTTGTTGCGGTACTCATCGTGCGGCCTTTCCTTCGAAACCTGCGGTCAGCTGCTCGCGGCAGAGCTGCCATTCGTGTTCTTCGATGCGCATGAAGTGGGCTTTTTCGCGGTCCTCGAGCAGCGGCACGCCGCGGCCCACCTTCGTGTCGCACAGGATCACGGAGGGACGTCCGACGTCGGCGGCCTGGGCGGCCGCGTTGTCGAACGCGGCCAGCAGCGCGCCGACGTCGTTCCCGTTCACGCGCTGGGCGTACCAGCCAAACGCCTGCCACTTTTCGGTGACGGGCTCGGTGCGCAGCACGGTGTCGGTCTTGCCGTCGGCCTGTAGGGCGTTGATGTCCACCATGGCGGTGAGGTTGCCGAGGCGGTGGTGGTGGGCGCCCATCGCGGCCTCCCACGTGGAGCCCTCGTCAAGTTCGCCGTCGGAGAGGAAGTTATAGACCCGGGAACCCGAACCCTGGTAGCGCAGGCCCAGGGCGGCGCCGACGGCGATGGAGAGGCCGTGGCCGAGGGAGCCGCCGGAAATCTCCATGCCGGGGGTGTAGGTGGACATCCCGGACATCGGCAGCCGGGAGTCGTCCGAGCCGTAGGTCTCCAGTTCCCTGACGGGGATGATTCCGGCCTCGGCGAGGGCCGCGTAGTGGCCGATCGCGTAGTGGCCGGTGGAGAGCAGGAACCGGTCGCGGTCCTCCCACTCAGGATCGTCGGCGCGGAACCGGAGCTGGTCCGCGTAGACCGCGGCGAGCATGTCGGCCGCGCCGAGGGCCTGGCCAACGTAGCCTTGGCCTTGGACTTCGCCCATGTTCAGGGCATGGTGGCGGATCCGGTAGGCGGCCCCTTCGACCCGTGCCAGGCGTTCTGCCTCGGCGTCGGAGGCTTTGCCTCGGGTGGTTATTTCCTGTGTTGAAACCACGATTCTTCCTTTCAGATATGACGTGGCGAGCTGCTGCGGGAGGCCTTCGACGGCTTCCGGGCGGTGCGTATCTACGCGCTCACGTGGGTGGGGGTGCTTTTGGTAGCCTGATCCGCGAATTCCCGTTCGCGCTTGCCCCACGTTTCACGGGTGGCGACGGCGGCCCACAGGCCGATGGCGGCGTAGGTGCCGAAGAGCAGTGCCGGTCCCATCCAGCCGAAGCTGACGAAGAGCAATGTGGTGATGAACGGGGTGAACCCTGAGACCATGGCCGAGATCTGGTAGGCCAGCGAGGCGCCGGAGGCGCGGGTCTTGGCCTGGAACAGCTCCGGGAACCACGCGCCCTGGGCGCCGGCCAGGGAGTTCTGGCAGACGGCGTAGGAGATCACGAGGGTGGCGATGATGAAGATGAACAGTCCGGTGTTGACCAGCAGGAACATCGGCACCGCGAAGGCCACGGCGAAGGCGCAGGACCAGATATACAGCGGGCGCCGGCCGATCCTGTCCGTCAGCCGTGCCCAGGCCTGGGTGGCGAAGATGCCGATTGCGGAGGCGATGCACAAGGCCACGAGCGTCTGCGACTTGTCGGCCAGGTGCTGGCTGTTCAGGTAGGAAATCATGTAAGTGATGGACACGGCGTAGCCGGCGGTCTCGGCGATGCGCAGGCCGATGCCCTTGACGATGTTGCGCCAGTCGGTCTTCAGGACCTCCTTGATGGGCGACTTGACGATGTCGCCGCTGTCCTTGACCTCGTCGAAGACGGGGGATTCGGGGACCTTGGAGCGGATGATCAGTCCGACGACGACCAGCACGATGCTGGCCAGGAAGGGAATGCGCCAGGCGAGTTCGCCGCCGAGCTGGACGCTGAAGAGGAACACGAGGTTGGCCAGCAGCAGCCCGACCGGGAAGCCAGCCTGAACCATGCCGGTGTACTTTCCCTTCGATTTCCAGGGTGCGTGTTCGTAGCTCATGAGGATGGCGCCGCCCCACTCCGCGCCGAAGGCCAGGCCCTGGACGATGCGGACAAACACCAGCAGAGCCGGAGCCAGCAGACCCACCTGGGCGTAGGTGGGGAGCAGGCCTATGACGAAAGTGGCGATGCCCATGAGGATCAGGGAGGCCACCAGGACCGGCTTGCGGCCGACCTTGTCCCC
>NZ_KI914928.1:31309-33041 GCF_000520575.1 Arthrobacter sp. I3 | reverse complement strand
TTGTCCCCAAGGTGCCCGCCGATGATGCCGCCGATCGGGCGCGCCGCGAAGCCGACACCCAGGGTGGCGAAGGCAGCCAGGGTTCCGGTCACAGGATCGCCGGTGGGGAAGAAGGCCGTACCGAAGTACAGGGCAGCCGCTGTGCCGAAGCCGATGAAGTCATAGGTTTCGATGACGGCGCCGACGCTGGAGCCGATCGCGACCCGTTTCGCTTCCCTGGTGCCGTGCACCGGGCCCCGCATGGTGAGAGCTTCGTTGCTCATGTCAATCCCTTTCGAAGAGAGCTGCCGACGCTTCCGCACCGACACTGTCGACTGTTAACAGATGATACGCCAGTGTGACCCGCGCCATAAGACAATGTCAACAGTCAACTTCAAAGGTTGACTGTTGACAGTCGAATTCTATAGTGTGGTCCATATCACCACCGCCTCCGGGCGCAACCAGAGGATCAACGACGATGTTCAATTCCCGACTCGGCTGCTCGTCCATCAGCTTCCGCCACCGGAGCCTGCCAGAGGCCCTGCGCACCATCGAGGGCCTCGGCTTCGAGGAACTGGATCTCGGTGCGCTACCCGGAGTGTGCGACCACGTTCCCTACGACCTCGACGCCGATGCCGTCGCCGCCGTCACGGCCGGGGTGGTTGCCTCCGGGCTGCGGGTCCGGTCGGTCAACGGGGACATCGGGGACCTGAACGCCTTGCTCGACGCCGACGCACAGGCAGCACGAAACCGGCACCTTGACGCGCTGCTCACCTTGGCAGCCGGCACGGGCGCCAAGGCGCTGGTCCTGCCCTGCGGCGCCCTCGGCCGCGACCCGGTCCGCAGCCTCGACGAGGACCTGGACACCATTGCCGCGCAACTCACCGCCGCCAAGCGGCGGGCCGCCGATGATGCCGCCGATCGGGCGCGCCGCGAAGCCGACACCCAGGGTGGCGAAGGCAGCCAGGGTTCCGGTCACAGGATCGCCGGTGGGGAAGAAGGCCGTACCGAAGTACAGGGCAGCCGCTGTGCCGAAGCCGATGAAGTCATAGGTTTCGATGACGGCGCCGACGCTGGAGCCGATCGCGACCCGTTTCGCTTCCCTGGTGCCGTGCACCGGGCCCCGCATGGTGAGAGCTTCGTTGCTCATGTCAATCCCTTTCGAAGAGAGCTGCCGACGCTTCCGCACCGACACTGTCGACTGTTAACAGATGATACGCCAGTGTGACCCGCGCCATAAGACAATGTCAACAGTCAACTTCAAAGGTTGACTGTTGACAGTCGAATTCTATAGTGTGGTCCATATCACCACCGCCTCCGGGCGCAACCAGAGGATCAACGACGATGTTCAATTCCCGACTCGGCTGCTCGTCCATCAGCTTCCGCCACCGGAGCCTGCCAGAGGCCCTGCGCACCATCGAGGGCCTCGGCTTCGAGGAACTGGATCTCGGTGCGCTACCCGGAGTGTGCGACCACGTTCCCTACGACCTCGACGCCGATGCCGTCGCCGCCGTCACGGCCGGGGTGGTTGCCTCCGGGCTGCGGGTCCGGTCGGTCAACGGGGACATCGGGGACCTGAACGCCTTGCTCGACGCCGACGCACAGGCAGCACGAAACCGGCACCTTGACGCGCTGCTCACCTTGGCAGCCGGCACGGGCGCCAAGGCGCTGGTCCTGCCCTGCGGCGCCCTCGGCCGCGACCCGGTCCGCAGCCTCGACGAGGACCTGGACACCATTGCCGCGCAACTCACCG
>NZ_KI914928.1:20596-31209 GCF_000520575.1 Arthrobacter sp. I3 | reverse complement strand
CCGACGTGTTCGGCGTCGAGCTCTGGACCGAGTCCCTGCACTTCCTGCGGTTCTGCTGGAACCTCGAGCGCGCGGAATTGCTGGCCGGGCGGCTGGCCGGTTCCGGGGTCGGGATCGTCATGGACTTCAGCCATATCGTGGCCGCCGGCGAGGATCCGTTGGACTACCTCAGGCGCCATCAGGGCCGCATCGCCCATGTTCACTTGCGCGATGCCGTGCCGGGGAACATCAACCTCAGCATCGGCAACGGCCAGGCCGATTTCGCCGCCGGCCTGGAGGCCCTCGCGGCCGACGGCTACACCGGCCACTTCTCCCTGGAGCTGGAGACCCGGGACGTGACCCACGGGGAGCGCCCCGCGGCGGCCGCCAAGGCCGCGAGCTTCATCACAGACCTCATCTGAACCATCGATTGCTCCGCAACGGCCCTTTTGGACCGCCAAAACGGCGCTACTGGAGCAATCAATTCAATCAAAGACACAACACCAACCCAAGGAGCATCATGAGCACCATCCAGCGCACCGCCGTCCTCACCGGGGCAACCTCGGACCGGGGCATCGGCATCACCACCGCACGCCGCTACGCCAGCCAGGGTTGGGCCGTGGTGATACTGGACCTCGATGGCGAGAAGTCCGCCAAGGTCGCAGCGGAGATCGGCAACGAGTTCACCGTTCCCGCCTTTGGCTACGAGGTCGACGTCGCCAGCGAGGACTCCGTGGCAGCCGCGTACAACGCCGTGGCCGCCGAAGTCCGCTCCGGCAGCCTTCCCGCCGTCGGGGCCCTCGCCAACATCGCCGGCATCACCTCCCCGGTGCCGTTCCTCGAGACCACCCTGGAGCTCTGGAACAAGGTCATGGCCGTGAACGCGACGGGAACCTACCTTGTCACCCGCGCCTTCCTGCCGGACATGATCGCCAGCGGCTGGGGCCGGATCGTGAACATGTCCTCCGTCTCTGCCCAGCGCGGCGGCGGCGTCTTCGGCAAGGTGCCCTATTCCGCGGCCAAGGCGGCCATCCTGGGCTTCACCAAGGCCCTGGCCCGCGAAATCGGCAGCACCGGCGTGACCGTCAACGCCATCACCCCCGGCGCCGTGGACACGAATATCCGCGTGGGCAGCACCGAAGAGCAGGAAGCGGCCATCAACGCCGGAATTCCGCTGGGGCGCAACGCCAGCACCGAGGAAATCGCGGCCGTCATCACCTTCCTGTCCTCCGAGGAGTCCGCCTACCTCACCGGGACCACCATCGATATCAACGGCGGAAGCCACATCCACTAGCAGTCCCGCCGTTGAGAAGACCGCGAGCAGCTGAAAGAGCCCACGATGACCAGAATATTTAACAACCCGTCCGATTTCGCCGAAGAAGCCCTCGCCGGCTTCTGCGACGTCCATGCGAACCTGGTGCGCCAGGTGCCCGGCGGCGCCGTCCGCCGGTACCGGCCCCGCCAACCGAAGGTGGCCGTGCTGGCCGGCGGCGGCTCGGGGCACTACCCGGCCTTCGCCGGGCTGATCGGCACCGGACTGGCCGACGGCGCCGTCGTCGGGAATATCTTCACTTCGCCGTCGGCCCAACAGGCATACTCCGTGGCCAAGGCGGCGGATTCCGGTGCCGGGGTGGTCTTCACCTATGGCAACTACGCGGGCGACGTCATGAACTTCGGCATGGCCAGCGAACGGCTCGCCGCCGAGGGGATCGGGGTCGCCATTGCCGCCAACAAGGTGGACGGCATCCGGGCCGCGACCGCCCATGACTCCTTCAGCGTGGAGCGGTCCGTACTCTCCAACGACTGCCAGGTCCTCACGATGGGCCAGCGCGTGGTGGGACTGGAACTGGCACGGCGGCTCGCGCGGGAGTGGATCGGCTACACCTTCGATCCCTCGTCCGCCTCGGCGGACAAGGTCAAGGTGCTGACCGGCTACGAGGGATGCTGAGGCCTGCCCCGGGCCGCCCGGCCAGGCACGGGCCCGGCGTCTTCCAAGAAATGGTATCTATCATGAGCCCGTGCCGCCCCTTGATGTAGTCCTCACCGCCTGGCAGATCGACTGGGCCGCCGCCGCCCTGATCGGCGGCTCGGCGTTGCTGTATGCGCTGGGCCTGAGGGCCGCGACGGCGCGCGGGCACCGCCATCCCGTGTGGCGGACGCTGGCGTTCTATCTTCTGGGCCTTGGGTCCCTGACAGTGCTGACGTGCGGGTTCCCTGGCGTCTACAGCGCGCAGCTCCGGTGGGCCTTCACGCTCAAGATTTCCCTGCTGCTCTTCGTGGTGCCGCTGCTGATCGGCCTGGGAAAACCCATCTCCCTCGCCCGTGCGGCCCTGCCGCCGCGCGGCGTCGGCCGGCTGAACAGGGCGCTCGCCCACAGTGCGGTGCGGTTGGCCGGCAACTCCATGGCCGCCCCGCTCCTGGGCCTTGCCCTCTTCTCCACCTTCCTGACTCCGGCGTTCTACACCCTCCGCACAGCCGCTTGGGCCGAGGCGCTCCTGACGGTCGGGGTCCCGCTGCTTGGCATGATGATGGCCCTGCCGATCATCGAGGACGCGGACTTCCGCCGCTCCAGCGCGTTCTTCATCATGGAGTTCGTGTTTGTCTTCATCGAGTTGCTGGTCGATGCCGTGCCCGGGATCCTGCTGCGCCTCAACGGCCAGGTGCTGGATCACGTCGCATCGACGCCGTCTGCGCTGGGCTGGTTCCCCAACGCCCTGCGTGACCAGCAGCTGGCGGGGGACGTCCTGTGGTTCATCTGCGAAATTGTCGACTTGCCCCTGATCATCCTGATGTTCATCCGCTTCTCCCGCAGCGACAAACGCGAGGCCCGCGGCTTTGACGAGCTCACGGATTCCCAGCTCGATGAACTGAATGCGGAGCACCTGCGGCGCGGCCGCTAACTCCCCGCGCCCCGGGTGGGGCGCTATGCCACGCTGACCTTGATCCGCTGCACCACATTGTTGCCCATGCCCTGGTAGTTCCATTCCGGTTCCAGCGGCTGGACCGCGCCGCTGGCATCCGTGGCACGGCAGGAGAGCTCGTGTTCGCCCGGATCGGCCACCCACGGCATCGACCACGCACACCACGCGAACGGCGCTGCCGGGGGCTCCAGATGGGCCGCGGCCCACTTTCCGTCGATTCCGACGTCGACGCGCTGCACGGCGCCCTGCCCGGACCAGGCCCGGCCGGTGAGCATCACCGGTCCCGGGGGCAGGATCCGGCTCCGGGTGAAGAAATCCGGGACACCCGGGGGCACCATGAGCGAGCGGACCTTGATCCAGGTGACCGGGGTTCCGGGATCCTCGGCATCATGCTGGTAGCGGTACGCCACCGCCTGCTGGAAACCGTCATAGGGCTTGGTCAGAACCTTGATCGAGGTCAGCCACTTTACGCTCGCCATGCCGTACCAGCCGGGCACCACAAGCCGGAGCGGATAGCCGTGCTGCGGCGGCAGGTCCGCGCCGTTCATCCGGTAGGCGAGCACGACGTCGGGGCGCAAGGCCTCCTCGATCGGCAGGCTGCGCGCGTACTGCTGGGCGACGCCGCCCTGGCTGCCGGCGTCGGCCCCGGTGAAGACCACCTCCACGGCGTCGTCCTCCACTCCGGCCCGCGTCAGCAGGTAGGCGAGCGGGACGCCGGTCCACACGGCGGTCCCGACTCCCTCGAGTACCCACGGCTGGCTCAGCGGGCGGGGCCGCAGGAGGGACCGGCCGTTGCCGGCGCACTCCAGGGTGACCGGGAGGGTGATGCTCGGTGCCCGGAGCAAGGCCCGCAGGCTCAGTTCGAAGGACCGCTGCACGGCGCCGCCGATCCACAGATGCCAGTGTTCGGCGTCGATGAACGGGATGTCGAAGTGCGTGAGCACGTAGTGCAGTCCGGGCGGTGTGGTGTCGCTCCGCAGGGCCTCGAGCGGCATGGAATGGTTCCGCACGGCGAGCTGGAGTTCCTCCGCCGTCAGCGGGCCGTGGCTCGGTTCGCCGGGATGCGCCCGTGGTTGTCCGGCCTGCCGGCGCGGACTCTTCAGGACAGAAGAGTGTCTGGACATTTGCTTTGGCATGGCATGCCGCGATTCTTTCCGGACCAGCCCGGTCCCGGTCCTGTGAAGGACCCGCCGGTTTTACTAGGTATCACCTGGTCTCAGGTCTACGCCGCAGCCCGGAAACCGTCAACACCGGTCCACGCCGGCCCCGTCCCTTCCGATCCAGGGGCTACAGCGTGTGCGCCTCGGCCAGGAACTGCGCCAGGCTCAGCGGTTCCCGGCCCGTCAGCTCATGCACCGCCGACGTCGGACCGGCGAGTTCGCCGGCGGCGATGGCCGTGTAGGTGCTCACCCAGGCGTCCACCTGCCACGGCGGGGCGCCGTAGGAGGCGCGGGACCCGTAGGCCTCCGCCAGGGTCTCGTTGTGGAAGGTGATGGCCCGGCCGGTTCCGGCGGTCAGGAGTTCGGCGGCGCGGGCCAGCGAGATGTCTTCCGGGCCGGTCAGGTCATACGTCCGTCCCACATGCAGGGACGGGTCCCGCAGCACGGTGACGGCCGATCGGGCAATGTCTGACCGCGCCACGGCAGCCATGGCGCCATCTCCGGCGGGGCCGCGGATCACGCCGTCCTCGCCGGCCAGGAGCGGCAGGAAGTCCAGGTAGAAGTTGTCCCGCAGGAACGTGTAGTCCATGCCGGAGGCCTTGATGCGCTCCTCGGTCGCAAAGTGGTCCCGGCCCAGCGTGAACGTGGAGTCCGGCGCCGCGCCGAAGAACGAGGTGTACACGATGTGCTGGACGCCCGCTGCGGCCGCGGCATCGACGAAAGCGTAGTGCTGCTGCAGCCGGTCCTCGGCCTCGGCTGCGGAGACCATGAACAACGTTTTCGCCCCGGCCAGCGCCGTCTTCGTCCGCTCCGGCTCGGCGTAGGTGGTGACGAAGGGGACGGCGTCTTCGAGCTCAGGTGCCCGGGCGGCGTCCCGCACCAGGAGCCGTTGCTGGCTGCCGGCCTGGGCCAGCAGCCTGGCCACCAGGGCGCCCAGCTGGCCGGTGGACCCGGTGACGGCAAGCTCGGGAGCGTCGGTCATGGTCATGGTCTAGGCCTCGCGGGAGGCGGGCGACTTGGTCTGCGCGGGGTCGCGTTCGGCCAGCGAGCCGATGACGGCGTCGATCTTGTCCATGATCACCGCGTCCAGCTTCACGCCGGCTGCCGCGACGTTCTTCTCGATCTGCTCCGGCTGGGACGCGCCCATGATCGCGGAGGCCACGTTCTTGTTCTGAAGCACCCAGGCGATGCTGAGCTGTGCCATGGTCAGCCCGGCCTCCTCCGCGATCGGCTTGAGCTGCTGGACGCCGGTGAGGACCTCGTCGGACATCCAGCGCTCGATCATCCGCGAGCCGCCCTTGGAGTCCGTGGCGCGGCTGCCCTCAGGGGCAGGCTTGCCGGGGTGGTACTTGCCGCTCAGCACGCCCTGGGCAATCGGGGACCAGACGATCTGGGACAGGCCCAGTTCTACCGACGCCGGAATCACCTCGGCCTCGATCACCCTCCACAGCATGGAGTACTGAGGCTGGTTGGAGATCAGTTGGAAGCCCAGTTCCTTGGCGAGGGCATGGCCGTCGCGGATCTGGTTGGCCGTCCACTCGCTGACCCCGATGTACAGGGCCTTGCCCTGCCGCACGATGTCCGCGAAGGCCTGCATGGTCTCTTCCAGCGGCGTCTCGTAGTCGTAGCGGTGTGCCTGGTAGAGGTCCACGTAGTCGGTCTGCAGCCGGGTGAGGGAGCCGTTGATGGATTCCATGATGTGCTTGCGGGACAGGCCAAGATCGTTGTGGCCCTTGGGCCCGGTGGGGCCGAAGACCTTCGTGAAGATTTCCAGCGATTCGCGGCGCTCGTCCTTCAAGGCTGCTCCGAGGACCGTCTCCGCCGCCGTGTTGGCGTACACGTCGGCCGTGTCGAAGGTGCTGATACCGGCGTCGAGCGCGGCCCGGACGCACTGGGTGGCGACGTCGTTCTCCACTTGGGAGCCGTGGGTCAGCCAGTTGCCAAACGTGATTTCTGAAATCTTGAAGCCGCTGTTCCCGAGGTATCTGAATTCCATGGGTTCCAACGTAGCGGACTTGCCTGCCCGGGGTAAGGGCTCAGCCGGCCTTGCGTTCCTGGACCGGCTGTTTGGCCTTCCCGGCCGGCGGAGTGCCGCGCAGCGCCACGAGCGATCCGGTGTCCAGCAGGGACTTCGCTGCGGGCATGGGCGGCTTTTTGAACGCCCGCGGGACGGCGCCAAGTGTTCCATTGGTGTCCGTGGCTGACTGCACGAGGGCAGAGACTTCCGTGATGTCCTGTGCCGGTGCCAGGGGGTCGGGCAGGTCCCGGACGGTGACCCGGACGGCGGGTCCGGCCTCGGCCCTGGCCCTCGCGGCGGCGCGGGCATCGGCCCGGGCCACGGCGGCCGCCCACTCCGGGGACAGCGCGGGTTCCTTTTTGGCTGCGTTCCGGGCGGGACGTGCGGGCTTCGCGGCCTTGGCCGGACGGTGCGGCGCCGGCTCTTCCGCAGCCCCATCTTCCTGTGATACCGGGGTTCCGCGGACGAGCCCGGCGACGGCCAGGACAACGACTGCCGCCAGTCGGCCGATTCCTGCGAGTACGAGGGTGGCGGCGAAGACCAGGAAGAGGCCGAGGAACATGAAGAACGCCACGCCGAGGGTCCCGAAAAAAGTCAGGTTCAGCGCAATGGTCGTTGGATCTTCCATGTCACCTCTCCTTGCCGGCCTGCTTCAGCGTGGTCCCTGCCGCAAGCACGCGGCGGGCAGGAGCCCCCTTAACAATACGTACTTTTCGCTGGCACCGTGCCGCCCCCGGCAGTCGTGGCGAATATGTGTCAAAGCCGTTATCCGCGGGCGGGGCACGGGCCCCGCCCGCCGGGCGTCTATAGTCGGAGACAGCCCCGCCGGCGTCGTCCGGCCCGCCGGAAGGACACCTTGTGACGCACGCCGCAGCAGCCGATCCCGAGCCCGCCGGAGCATCCGGCACGGACCGGTCCGCGAGTATTCCGGAAGCGGCATATTCCGCGCCTTATGAGGGGAACTGCCCGTGCCTGTCGGGCGAGGCGTATGTGCACTGCTGCGGCCGGTTCCATCGCGGGGACGCCGAGGCGCCTACGGCGGAGCAGCTCATGCGCTCCCGGTACAGCGCCTTCGTGGTCCGGGACGCGGGTTACCTGCTCCGGACCTGGCACCCGGACACTCGGCCCGCTGAGCTGGAGTTTGACTCCGGCATGCAGTGGCGACGCCTGGACATCCTCTCCACCGGCCGCGGCGGCCCGCTGGACAGCGAAGGCACCGTGGAATTCGCGGCACACTACCGGCACGAGGGCGAACGGGGCCTGCACCGCGAAAGCAGCCGCTTTGTGCGCGTGGACCGGCGCTGGTACTACGTAGATGGCGTCGTTGCCGGCTGAGGCTTCCGGGCTGACGCCGTCGCGGCTAGGGGCGCCCGGCTGAGTTGTCCCGTGCTGAGTTCTCTCCGGCTGAGTTGTCCCTGACGGTCTGGTTCTCAACCGTTGCTGCCGGGCTGAAGCCGGCCCGGTCCACCCTGCGGTGGAAACGCATTCCCGCGAGGCCGCCCAGCACTGCGCCCACCAAAGCCACCGCGGCCACGACGATCGCCGCGATGATGCTCAGGGTGTTCAATTCGCCCTCGTTGATCGGGATCCGCGGGAAGCTGTTCAGGTTGGCCAGGATGTTGAAGCGCTGCCCGGCGACCAGGCCCAGCACGGCGACGACGATCGCGGCGATCAGGGCCCAGATCCAGACCATGAAGCCCTGCCTGGCGCCGTTGAAGCGGGCCATCCGCCCGGCGACGTATCCGCCGCAGTAATAGGCGACCAAGAGGATCACGAGCAGCACGATGATGCCGGTCAGCCCGACCGTCTGGTTGCTGGAGGCCTGGTCGACGGCGTCGTTCACATCGGTGTTGGTGGCCAGTCCGACGGCGGTACCGCCGGCAGCGACCAGCGCGGTGAGCAGCACGGCCGTACCCGTGGCCGTCAGCCAGCCGAAGAATGCCGAACCGACCTTGATGCCGCCGAACTGTTCCTTCTCGCGGGCCACTACCGTCTCGCGCGTGGGGATCTCTTCCACGACAGTGTCGTGAACAGTCTCGCGGACCGGTGCGTCGCGGACGGGGTCGACGTCGCGGACCGGTGCCTCCCGGACGGGGTCGACGTCGCGGACTGCTGTAACGGGACGGGTTGTGGCGTCGTCCTGCGCGGCGTGGCGTGTTGTCTTGTCGTCGGGGCCTGCGGTGCTGCTCATGAGGGCTGCTCACTTTCGCTGAATGACCGGGCACCCTGGAGGTGCCGGTCTGGCGTCAACCTAACCACGGCGGAATCCGGTTAGCAAGGATGCTTACTATCGGTGGCGGCGGCCCGTCAGCGGTACTTGCGGTGCAGGTCCTCCCGGACGGAGGCACGCAGGCTGGCGTCCGCGATCCACGGACCGGTCCCTTCGGACTGGTCGAGGATCCCGGCCTCCAGCCAGGTGTAGTCCCCGGCCAGTGTCTTGCGGGCCAGGGCATGGTCGGCGTCGTCGGTGTTCCGCCACAGCCGGTCGAAGTATTCGTCGACGCGAACGCGGGCCTGTTCGCAGTACGCCTCGGCGAGTTCGTACGCGGAGGCGCCGCGTTCCGGCTGCGTCCGCAGCAGCATCTCGGCGCGCGAACAGCAGGCGGCCATGGCAAACAGCTCCGCACCGATGTCCACGATCCGGCCCAGGAACGCCTGCTTGTGCTCAAGTTTGGCCTGCCACCGGCCCATTCCATAGAAGGTCTGCCGGGCCAGGCGCCGGGAGGAGCGCTCCACGTAGCGCAGCTGTTTCGCGAGCCGGCCGAAGTCGCTGTAGGAGCGCGGGTCCATGCCGGCGCCGGCCACGAGTTTGGGCAGCCACTTCGCGTAGAAGCCGGAGGCTCCGACGGCGGCCTTCGCCTTGTCGGAGAGGCGGGCGTCCTCCGAGGCGAGGTCTCCCGCGGCCGCCAGGTGCGCGTCCACGGCTTCACGGGCGATCAGCAGCCTCATGATTTCCGAGGACCCCTCGAAGATCCGGTTGATTCTCATGTCGCGGAGCTGCTGTTCCGCGGCGACGGCGCGCTCGCCGCGGGCTTCGAGGGAGTCCGCCGTTTCAAAGCCCCGGCCGCCGCGGATCTGCACGAGTTCGTCCGCGATGAGGCAGCTGATCTCCGTGGACCACAGCTTGGCCAGGGCCGCCTCGATCCGGATGTCTTTCTGCCCGGCGTCGGCCATTTCCGCGGAGAGTTCAAACACGGCGTCCAGGGCGAAGGCGCTGGCGGCGATGAAAGCGATTTTCTTGCCCACTGCCTCATGCTGGCCGATCGGCCGGCCCCACTGGGTGCGGGCGTCGGACCATTCGCGGGCGATCTTCAGGCTCCACCGGCCGGTGGCGACGCACAGCGCGGGGATGGAGAGCCGGCCCGTGTTCAGCGTGGTGAGGGCGATCTTCAGGCCCTGGCCTTCCCGGCCCAGCCGGTTGGCGGCCGGGACCCTGACCTGGTGGAAGCGGGTGACGCCGTTTTCGATCCCGCGGAGCCCCATGAAGGTGTTGCGGTTTTCCACGGTAATGCCGGGGGTGTCCATTTCGACCACGAACGCGCTGATGCCGCCTTTATTGGCGGTCCCGTCCGCATCGGTGTGCGGCGGCACGAGGGCCATGACCACGACGAGCTCGGCGATAACACCGTTGGTGGTCCAGAGCTTGACGCCGTCCAGAAGATACGACTCGCCGTCGTCGGAGAGGACGGCCGTGCTGCCCATCCGGGCGGGGTCGCTGCCGACGTCGGGCTCGGTGAGCAGAAAAGCGGTGACGGCGCCGGCGGCGCAGCGGGGCAGGTATTCACGCTTCTGGGCCGGAGTGCCAAAGACCTTGACGGGCTCCGGGACGCCGATCGACTGGTGCGCGGAGAGCAGGGCGCCGAGGCTTGGGTGCACCGAGCCCAGCAGGGCCAGGGCGCGGCCGTAATACACGAGCGTGAGGCCCAGACCGCCGTATTCGCGGGGAATCTTCATTCCGAACACACCGAGCTCCGCCAGCCCCTTGAGATAGTCGTCCGGGATCCGGTCGTCGCGTTCGATGGTTTGCCCGGACATCGTGCGGCAGTAGGCGGCCAGCCGGGCCATGAACGCCTCGCCGCGTTCGACGTCGTCGGCCGGAGCCTCGGGCCACGGGTGAATCAGCGACAAATCGAAGCTGCCAAGATAGAGGCCCTTCGCGAAGCTGGGCTGGGTCCAGCTGGTTTCGCGGGCGGCCTCGGCAATGGCGCGGGCGTCGGCGGCCGTCGCGTCGGGGCCGACGTGCTCAGGGGCCCCGGCGGCCGCCGGAATCGGAATGCCTGATGTTGGAGAATCTGACGCTGGAGTACCGGGTGTGGTGGCGGGGTCTTCGATGGCGGAGCTCACGGGGCATCTCCTCTAACCGGGTGACCGGCTTGAGCCCTGGATCCGCCGCGGGTGGAGGACCCTTCAGCTGTCCCGCAATACTACTCGCGGGTAAGTGCCTGTGCTAGGGGAGGCCTGGCCCGGAAAGTCGGACCGGAAGTCCGTGCCGAAGTCGACCTGGAAATCGGCGGGCATCTCCACCGTTGAGGCGTG
>NZ_KI914928.1:12383-20496 GCF_000520575.1 Arthrobacter sp. I3 | reverse complement strand
CGTTGAGGCGTGGTGGACCAGCCGGTCCCAACCGTGGTTGATGCCGTGGACCAGGCCCACCAGCGCGCCGGCCACGAGGTACCAGGCGAGCCGGCCGACACCGACCAAAACCATGGCCGCGAACGCGGACACCATCATGAAGGCGCCGATGATCACGGCAAACACGAGGGTTCCAATGACCACCATCGTGCCGGTTTCCACTGCGCTTAGGTCGAACTGCATTCTTCCCCCTGCACCATTGCTCCGGTTGAACCAGTAGCCCGAGCGTAGGGTGCCGTGGGCGTGCTGAACTAGGGTCCTTTGGACATTGGCGGCCTCTTGATACGGGATCGAAATGCTACCGGGGCGTAGGTCACGGCGGTGTTGCGGCACCCTCACCGATCGCGGGGGTCGCACCGCTTGTCAGTGCCGGGAGGCTGCCCGGTGTCAGTCTTCGTCGTGTTCAGGGGCGCTCTGGCTCATGACCTGGAAGTCCGCGCCGAGGGCGACTTCGACCTGGGACCCGTCGTTGAGGCGTACCTCGACCTCGTAGGCCGCGCCGGAGTCGTCATCCCGCTCCACTTCGGTGACGCTGCCCTGGCCCACCTTCGCCATCGCGGCCTGGGTTGCCATGGCACGGTCGGCGTCACTGAGCGCCGGTCCATCGGAATCGTCACCGATCTCAAAGTTCCCGATCCTGGCGGTGAGGGCGCCCGCACTTCCGGACCAGACATCCCTGGCCTGGGTGGCCCCGACCGCAATCGACGCTCCCCCCAGCACCACCGCTGCAGAGGCCGCCCCCGTGATCCAGATCGTTCTCTTGCGCATGATCGTCTCCCTTCGGCTGGTCATTCCAGTGTGCGCCGACATAGGGGAGCAGACAACGATAAATGCGGACGGGGCCCTGCGTTAACCTTGTAGCTGGCAGTTTTTCGAATCCGCTGCCCCGCAACGCCACCCCAAAACATCCCCTGGCAGCCGAAGGAGAGCGCGTGTCCCGTTCCGCCGTGTCATCAGCCGACGCCATCAGCGCCCGGCTCCGGGACCTTGAGCTCCTTACCAAGGGACCTGCCTGGGCGCTGACGCGTTCGGCGCCTTGGGTGATCGCCGTGCTCCAGGCCTCCTTCACCCGCACGCGCGCGCAGCTGCCGCTGGAACAGTTCCACGCCGACGTCGACGCCTTCCTCGAGCAGCTCCGCCGGCAGGCCCCCGGCACGGGAGAGCAGCACAGCGGCTCGGCCAACGGCACACTTTCCGGAAAGAAATACGCGGACGAATGGACCCGCAAGAACTTCCTGACCCGCCGGAACCAGTCGGGCCAGATCGTTTACGAAGTCACGGAGCCTGCCGCCCGCGTCCTTGCTTTCCTGGACAGCCTCTCCAGTGAGCGGTCCACGCTGAACGGCTCCCGGCTCGGCACACTGCTGGGCGACGTCGAGAAGCTCGCCAACGAGACCAACCCGGACCAGAGCGCACGCATTGAATCCCTCGAGGAGGAGATCGACGAGCGCCGCCAGCTGATGGAAGACATCAGTTCCGGCGATTTCGACGGGCTGCTCGACGACGACGAGGCCGTGGAGGCGGCAGGCAACATCCTCGATCTCGCGGCCAGCCTGCCCGCGGACTACAAGAAGATGCGTGACCGGATCGAAGAGCTCGTGGGGGAGCTGCGCAACCAGATCATCGAGGAATCGCTCAGCAAGGGCGCCACCATGGCCCAGGTGCTCGAGGCCGACAAGCGGCTGCGGCAGAGCCCCGAAGGCCGGACGTTCCGCTCCTTCACCGCGTTCCTGGAGGACCCGCAACAGCAGCTGCGCTTCCGGTCGGCGATCGGCGAAGTCCTGAGCCGGCAGTTCGCGGACGAGCTCAGCCACGATGAACGCGAGACGCTCAAGAACCTTGTGGCCGAACTCCGCACCCAGCACAGCCAGATCCAGCGGATCTACGGCAAGCTCAGCGAGAGCCTCAACACCTACGTCCAAAGTGACGACTTCCGGCAGTCGGTCCGGCTCCGGAAGGTCCTGCGCGAGGCTGAGCAGGCGATCCGCACCCTGCCGTACGAGCGCGAACGGCCCGGCCTTGTCCGCGGCCCGGTGCTGTTCAGCGCCGGTTTCGAGTCCCTGGCCATGGTCAAGCTCTTCGACCCTGACGAATTCGCGGCTCCACCCAAGCTGGCCGACCCCATCGCGTTCTCCGACTCGGACCGGGCGCGCTCGCCCCGGACCGCCAAGGCCAAGCCGGAGGCCATACGCGCCGCGCTCGCGGGGGCCTCAACCCTCACCGAGGCCTGGGCGCAGCTGCCGGCAGAGGAACGCCACATCAACTCCATCCGGGCCCTGTTGTCGCAGACCCTCCACGAAGGCGCCGGCTTCGACCGGGGGACCTGGGGACCCATCGAATTCGAACAAATCGACGGCACCACCCGCACCGCTTACCTGCCCGTCGTCACGCTCGCGAAGGATTGACTATGACTGAAGAGACTGTGACCGAGACTGTGACCGAGACCGCGACCGAGACCCAGACAGACACCGCGGCGGCGGACCTGCAGTCCGCGCCCGAGTCTGCGCCCGCGGACAGCGATGGCGCCCACGTCCGGAGCGACCCCTTCACCGTCACCCCCCGGGACACCTTCGTCGACGGCGCCGCGCTCTTCCCGGGCGACACCGGCGTGCTGCCCATGAAGGTGCGGCAGGCGCTCGTGAAGCTGCTCAAAGGCCCCTACATCGACGGCGGCCGCGACGAAAAGCTGTGGACCACGCTCCTGGACAACCAGCTGATCCTGCGCAGCCGCCTCTCCGAACTCTTCCTGACGCTGCAACTGGACCACGAGCGCAAGGTCGCCGTCCTGCGTCCGGTTGACCCCGAGGCAATCGGCGGCAGTACGCGTTCCAGCATCCTGCGCCAGCAGCGTGCCCTGAGCCGGGTCGAGACCATCGTCCTGCTCCGCCTGCGCCTGCTCCTGGACCGGCACGTCACCGCCCAGACGGACCCGACGATCACGCGCGAGGAAATCGCCGAACTCGTCGCCCACTACCAGCCCACCGGCCAGCAGGACGCCCTGCGCGATGCCGACGTCGTCAATCGCGCCATCACCAAGCTCCTGGCCCGCCAACTCCTGCTCGCCACGGGCCTGGACGAGGTCTACACCATCTCCAACGCCCTCCCGCTGGCCCTGCCGTTCGAAAATATCGGCGACATCCCGGCCCAAATCGAAGCCCTGGTGGCAGCCAGCACAGACCAGTCGGGAACGGAACCGCTCCTGGAACTCGACACAGACACCTCGGCAAACGCGGAGGACGACCCGGACGACGACGGCGGCGCAGGGGCGGGGGCGGCATCGCCGTCGTCGTCACCCAGCCACACTGAAGAAGCCGAGGAGACCAAGTGAGCATCGCAACCATGCTCCCGATGGGCGAGCTTACCAACCCCGGCCAGATGCGCCTGGCCCTGGTCCAGGTGGTCAACTGGGGCACATTCCATGGCGCCCACACGATGCACGTGGACCGCAACGGCACACTGCTGACCGGCAATTCGGGCGTCGGAAAGTCCACGCTGTTCGATGCCATGCTTCGGGTCTTCGACGCCCGTCCCCGCTCCAACGAAGCGGCGGCACAGCGGGCAGGCGGCGCCGTCGAGGACAAGCGCACCACGTTCACGTACATGCGCGGCAAGGTAGGCGACAAGGCCGTGGGGGAGGGCTCGGCGAGTGCGTTCCAGCGCCCCGGCGCGACCTGGTCCGCCGTCGCGCTGACGTTCGACAACGCGGCCGGCACGCGGGTGACGGTTTCGGCGCTTTTCGACCTGCCCAAGAACGGCACGGAATCCAGCGTCGGCCGCTACTACGTGATCGATAACAAGCCGCTGGACCTCGCGGCGATCGAGGGCATCGCGGAGAAGCGGTTCACCAAGTCGGCGCTGGACGCGATCTTCCCGGACGCCCAGATCTTCGACGTCCACAAGGCCTTCGCCGAACGATTCCGCCGCCTCCTCGGCATCAATTCGGATCAGGCCCTTCCGCTGCTGCGCGTCATCCAGGCCGGCAAGGGACTCGGCGGCAGCGTCAACACCTTCTTCCGCGACCAGGTCCTCGATGCCCCTGCTACGCTGGCCGCGGCGGATGACGTCGTCGAGGAATTCAGCAACCTCATGTCCATCCGGCAGCGCCTCGAGGACGTCCGGCAGCAGCGCGACCAGCTGGCTCCCGTCCCCGGGCTGAACAAGGAATACGCGCAGGCGCTGCTGGACGCGAACCGGCTGCGGGACCTAACAGGTGAGGAATTCGAGGCCTACAAGCAGCAGCTCGCGGTCACAGTCCACGAGAAGACCCTGGCCCGGCTGAAGGAGCTGGCCCAGGCGAAGGCCACGGACCTGGCCGGCGAACGCGCTGTCCGTGACGGCTTCGCCAAGGAACTGCGCCAGCTGGAGGGCGAGTACAACAACCAGGGCGGTAACGCGATTTCCGCGATCGAGCAGTCCCTGGAGAACGCCCGGGTGGGGCTCAAGCTCCGGCAGGAAGTCGAGGCATCGACCCGCAAGGCGCTGACCGACGCCGGGCTGGAACTGCAGTGGTCGGCCGCCGGCTGGGATCAGGCCCACGAGCACGCCGCGGCACGCTCGGCTGAGCTCCAGGACGATTCCGAAGCGCTCAAGGAACTGCGCTTCGAGGCCTTTGATGGCCACGCCACCCGGAAGCGCGAACTCGCCGCGGCCCAGCAGGAGCTCGTCTCGCTGAAGACGCGCAAATCGTTGCTGCCGCCGTCGAGCATTGAAAACCGGAGCGCCATTGCCGCTGCCACGGGCGTGCCCGAGGAGCAGATGCCCTTCGGCGGCGAGCTGATCGACCTTGCCGAGGGCCAGGAACACTGGCGCCCGGCTGCCGAGCGCGCGCTACGGAGCCTGGCCACCACGCTGCTGGTCCCGGGCGAGCACTTCGCGGCAGTCACCCGTTACCTCAACGACCATTCCGTGCGCGGGGCGCTGCGTGCCGTGGACGTCTCCCGGCCCCTGGCCGGCGGTGCGCTGGCCGTCGAGGACGTGGCCGATCGCGACCTGCTGACCAAGCTCAGTTTCCTCACCGATGCCGGGCTGCCCGCCGGGCCACACGCCCAGGCGCTTGCGCAGTCCAGCGCCTGGCTCCGCGAACGGATTGCGCTCGACTTCGCCTACCCGTGTGTGGAAAACCCGGACGAGCTCGCCGGCCTGGACAAGGGCCTGAGCCTGGGCGGTGTGGTCAAGCGCAACCGCCATACGGTGGAAAAGGATGACCGCTTCACGTCCCGCCAGGACTACGTCCTCGGGTTCGACAATGCCGCCAAGCTCGAACTCGTGGCGGCCCAGGTTGAGGACCTGCAGCAGGAGCTGGCCAAGGCCGCCGAGCTGGCGCAAAGCCGGGAAGAGTCGCACCAGGGCATGACCCGGCAGCTTGAAGCCTTGCGCCGGGTGGCCGAGGACCACCGGCCCTGGGAACAGGTCTCGGCCGCCGTGGCCGGCGAGGAGCTCGCCCGGATCGAGCAGCGCCTCAAGGACGCCCTCGCCGCACAGGCCGACCTCGAACCGCTCCGCACCAGCATCGAAGCCGCGCGGCACAAGCACCAGTCCAGCACCGAATCCGCGGCCGTGCTGCAAAGCGAGTACAAGGCCCTCGACGCGCGCATGACCGCCGCTGGTGCGCTGCTCGATGCCGCACGCACCCGGCTGGCGCAGGCACCGCCGTCGGACGCCGGCGTCGCCGCACTGGAACCGTACTTCACCGGCTTCGGTGACGTCCTGGAGATGCACGAACTCGACAACCTCGCCAACCAGGTCCGCACCAGGCTCCTGGCCGAACTGCACGTCGCCGAGTCCCGCGGGCAGGCCACCTCGGAGCGCCTCACCCGCATTTTCGAGGGCTTCGTCCGGGAGTGGGGCTCGGCGATTTCCGCGGACCACGGCACCTCGATCGGCGCCGCGGGGGAGTTCGAATCCCGCTACCACGCGATTGTCAGCGACGGGCTGCCCGCCCAGGAGGCCGAGTTCCGGCAGTTCTTCAATCAGCGGACGCACGAATCTTTTTCCACCCTGCTGCACCTGCTCGACGAGGAGCGCCGTGCCATCACGAGCCGTATCCTGCCGCTGAACGGGATCCTGTCCGAGGTCAACTTCCACGAGGGCAGCTTCCTGGAACTCGACATCAAGCAGACGCTGCCGGCGACGGCGAAGCAGTTCAAGGACGCCATCCAGAACGCGCTCAAGGTCCGGCACACCCGGCCCGGCAAGGCGGTCACTGCAGCGTCCGCTGCTGCGTCCGCCGCTGCGTCCAGGGCGGAGGGGGACGACGACGCCGAGCTCACCACCCGCTACAAGTCGCTCGAAACGCTCGTGAAGCGGCTCGGCTCGCAGACCCCGGAGGACCGCCGTTGGCGGGCCGAAGTGCTGGACGTCCGCGGCCACCTGTTCATCCAGTGCAAGGAACACCGCGAAGTCCAGGGTGCCGGTTCCAAGGGCGCCGGTGCCAAGGGGGCGGCGAAGGGCGCGAAGAAGACCGAGGTCTACATGCACGCGGACACCGGCTCCATGTCCGGTGGCGAGCGGCAGCGCTTCACGGCGTTCATCATGGCGGCGGCGCTGAGCTACCAGCTGGGCATCGCCGAGCAGGGCTTCACCACGTACGGCACGGTCATGATGGACGAGGCGTTCGTGCTCGCCTCGGAGGAATTCGCCGGCGCGGGCATCAAGGCGCTGCATGAGTTCGGCTTCCAGCTCCTGCTGGCCGCGCCGGAGAACGTCATCGACCTCTCCCGGCACCTCGGCTCGGTGACGGAGATCCTCCGGGACAAGCGCACCAACCGTTCCGGCGTCCTGACGGCTCCGGTGATTGCCGCACGTCCGGGCACGGAGGGCACTTGGCGCTCCGAGGCAAACCCCGTGGACATCGTCCTGCGCTGACCTCACCCCTCTCCCTGGGAGCGTTGCTTGTGTCGGGGCTAGTTGCCTTGGACGCGCTCCACGAACTGGGCTGTGCGGGCCACCAGCCCTTCGATCTGCCGCAGCACGACCGCGGCCGGGTCCGGGTTGATCTCGTTGGCCGCAGGCTCCACCCTGACATTGCGGCAGCACAGGAAATCGGCGCAGATCAGGGTGCCCAGCGTGTTGCCGTTGCGGCCGGACTGCCCGGCGCGCTTGGCCACCCACAGCAGGACGTCGTCCTTGGAGAACACGTCCCGGCACAGCTCGCAGAGCACGGAACGGTTCTTCTTGGCCCCGCCTTCAGGGGCCCGGAGCATGATGCCGGTTGGACCCTTCGGTCCCTGCACCACGAAATAGCCGCGGAGGGGCATCTTCGCGTCCCGCCAGGCCAGGAAGTCCAATGCCTCCCAATCCAGGGTGTCGAAGCTCTTGGGCAGATTGAGTTTGGCGGCTTCTGAGCGGCTCGCGTTGATGAAGGACGAGCGGATCTGCTGCGCCGTGATTTTTTGCATGACGGACACTTTCGAAAATCGGATGGCTCCGGCCAGACGGGCGCACGGCGCGCCTGGCGGATTGTGGGCAGAAGACTGCCAGCCTGCGACTCCGGTGTGGGGCAAGGCGTCTCGCGGGACTAGTCCGTGCTGGTTCGGGACTCCGCGGGAAGGGCCTGTGCGGGCGGGGCTGGCAGGAGCGCGGGCGCGTAGCAGGCCACAGCGGCCACCCCGCTAACCGTGGCAGCAGTCATCGTCGCGATGTCCATGCTCACTTCCCCCGTCCCAACTCATCACCGGTTCCGATTGTCCGGCGAGCCCATCCTTGCAAAGCCCGGGATTCGTGTCCAGTTCGCATTCCGCACCCGGCGGCTGAGCATTTAGTGGTGCAACGCTTTGAGTGGTGCAACGTCTTTAATGGTGCAACGCGGGGCGCATCGATGCTCCGGTTCACGTCAAAGGGCAACAATTACGTTACTCAAACCTTTCTTATTTACACAAAGGATAGGCTAGCCTTACTTAGGTTTGCATCACTTACCTAAGGAGTTCCGTGGCTTCCGCCCTTTTCACCCGTTCAGGCGGCCGCCCCGCCGGCCGCCGCCTCCGCAAGAGCGCAGGGCGGGCCGCAGCCCTTCTGGCCGCCGTCGCGCTGACCCTGACTGCCTGCTCTACCGGACCTGCCGGCTCGACGGCGGCGG
>NZ_KI914928.1:0-12283 GCF_000520575.1 Arthrobacter sp. I3 | reverse complement strand
CCGGCTCGACGGCGGCGGACGCTCCCTCCCAGCCGGTCAGCACAGCCTTCCCGGTGACCATCAAGCACGTCTTCGGCGAGACCACCATCAAGGAACAGCCCAAGCGCGTGGTCACCGTTTCCTGGGTCAACGACGACGTCGCGATCGCCCTCGGCGTGGTTCCCGTGGGCGTGCCCAAGAACGAATGGGGCGGTAATGACAAGGGCTCCACGCCGTGGAAGGACGCCGCACTGGAAGAGCTCGGCGCCGGTTTCGGTTCCGCGAAGGCCCCCGTCCAGTTCTCCGAGGCTGACGGCATCAACTTCACCGAGATCGCCAAGCTGAACCCGGACGTCATCCTCGGCGCCTACTCCGGCCTGACGGAGGAGGACTACAAGAAGCTCAGCGAAATCGCCCCCGTCGTGGCGCACCCGGAGCTGGCCTACGGCACGCCGTGGCAGGACTCCACCACCATCATCGGCAAGGCCCTTGGCAAGGAAGCCGAAGCTGCCAAGCTGGTCTCCGACACCGAGGCCACGATCAAGGACAAGGTCTCCAAGTACCCCCAGATCGCCGGAAAGACCTTCATCTACGGCAACCTGGAACCGGACAAGAGCGACGGCGTCAACGTCTACACCGCCAACGACAACCGTCCCCGCTTCCTCAACGAAATCGGCATGAAGCTCGCATCCGTTGTCGAGGACAACTCCAAGGGCTCCAAGGAATTCTTCATCCCGTGGTCCGCCGAAAAAGCCAACGAACTCATTTCGGACATCTTCGTGACCTGGGTGCCGGATGCCGCCACCACCGACTCCATCAAGGCTGACCCGCTGCTGGGCCAGATCCCGGCCATCAAGACCGGCGCGCTGGTTGCCGACTCGAACAACACGCTGACCCTGTCCATCTCCGCTTCGTCGCCGCTGAGCCTGCCGTGGTCCCTGGACACGTTCCTGCCGCAGCTGGCCGGCGCCGCGGACAAAGTCGCCGCCGCAGCGAAATAACACGCATCCATGACAATCAGGACGGCGACGGCGACGGCCGGCAGTGTGCCCGGCGCACCTGTCGCCCCCGGGAAGAAAGCCCCCGCCAAACAGGCCGCCTGGCTGCTGGCCGCCATCGTCGTACTAGTCCTGGTCTGCGCGGCGTCCCTGGCTGTCGGTGCGCGGGGGGTACCCCTCGGCACCGTCTGGCAGGCCCTGACGCAGTTCGACCCCGCTGACGGCAACCACGCCGTCATCCACGCCCGCATCCCCCGCACCGTGCTGGGCCTGCTCGCCGGCGGCGCCCTCGGACTGGCCGGCGCGGCCATGCAGGGGGTGGCCCGCAACCCGCTCGCCGACCCGGGCATCATCGGTGTCAACGCCGGCGCGGCCCTCGCCGTCGTCACCGGGATCTACGTCTTCGGCGTCTCGTCCCTGACCGGCTACATCTGGTTCGCGTTCATCGGCTCCGCGGCAGCCGCCGTCGTCGTCTACCTGATCGCGTCACTTGGCAGGGAAGGCGCGACGCCGGTCAAACTGGCACTGGCAGGCGCGGCCCTGAGCGCGGGGCTGTATTCGCTGATGAACGTCGTCCTGGTCTCCAGCCAGGACACCCTGGACCGGTTCCGTTTCTGGCAGGTCGGCGGGATCGCCGGCCGGGACTGGTCGGTGGTGCTGCCCGGGCTGCCGTTCCTGGCCGCCGGGGCGCTGATTGTCCTGTTCACCGGACGGATCCTTAACAGCCTGGCCCTCGGGGATGACATCGCCCGCGGCCTGGGCCAGCGCGTCGGACTGGTCCGCGCCGTCACCGCGCTGGGCATTGTGCTGCTCTGCGGCTCGGCCACGGCGCTGGCCGGGCCGATCGGTTTCGTCGGCCTGGTGGTTCCGCACGCCGTCCGCTTCCTGACCGGCCCGGACTACCGCTGGATCCTGCCGTTCTCGCTGGTCCTGGCACCGGTGCTGCTCCTGCTGTCGGACGTGGTGGGCCGTGTCATCCTGCTGCCCGGCGAAGTCCCGGCAGGCATCATGACGGCACTGGTGGGTGCGCCTGTCTTTGTGTGGCTGGTCCGCCGCGGGAAGGGGGCAGGGCTGTGAGCAAGGCAGACCTCGCCAACGTCAGGCGCGAGCTGGGGGAGAACGCCCCCGCGGAGTGCGAACTGGCCGATCCCGCCGGCCCGGTCCGCGCCAATGTGGGGCCGCCGCGCAGTGTGTTAATGGGCAGTGCGTTGATGGGCCGTTCCCTGATGGGCCGGACGGCCCTGCTGGCTTTCGCCGTCATTGTGCTCTTCGCCGTCAGCATCCTGCTGGGCAGCTACACCGTCACCGTCCCGGACTTCGTCAGGATCCTCACGGCACACCTCACCGGTGGCGAGCGGATCCCCGGCGCCAGCTTCATCGTGATGGAAACCAAGCTGCCGCGGGCAGTCATCGGCACCATGATCGGCATTGCCTTCGGGCTCTCGGGCACCCTGTTCCAGACGATGTTGCGCAATCCACTGGCCAGTCCCGACGTGATCGGCATCAGCTACGGGGCCAGCGCGGCCGCCGTCACCGCCATCGTCGTTTTCGGCGCCTCCGGAGCGGCGGTGTCCGGCGCGGCACTGTGCGGGGCCATGGCGGTAGCCGTCCTGATTTACACAATCTCGCGGAACGGTTCCCTCGGATCTGGCGGCGGCAATCACGCCAACGCAGCCGGAAGCCGGCTCATCCTGGCCGGCATCGGCATCGCCGCGGCATTGAACGCCGTGGTCAACTTCCTCATGACGCGGGCCGATATCCGCACCGCGGCCGAGGCCCTGATCTGGCTGAACGGATCCCTGAATTCCGCCAGCTGGGACCGTGCCGGAGTGCTGGCCCTGGCGCTGCTGGTCCTGGTGCCCGCCGCTGCCGTCCTCGCCGGCCCGCTGCGCCTCCTGGAACTCGGCGACGACGCCGCCGCCGGACTCGGCATCCGGGTGGGCATCACCCGGCTGGGCGTGGTGGCCGTTGCCGTCGCCCTCGCCGCCGTCGCCACTGCAGCTGCCGGGCCCGTGGCCTTCGTCGCCTTCCTTGCCGGCCCCATCGCGCGCCGCTTCACGGGCAAGGCCAGCCTTCCGGCCGGCGCGTTCGTCGGCGCCCTGATTGTCCTCGCCGCCGACTACTTCGCCGCCAACATCGCCCCCCTGCTGCTGGACGGCACCGTCCTTCCCGTCGGTGTGGTCACCGGCGCGCTGGGAGCACCGTTCCTGCTGTGGCTCCTGGTCACGGCCAACCGAAAGGATGCCTGACATGGCAGTTCTCAACGCCAAGGACCTGACGCTTCAGTACGACCAGCGCCGGGTGGTGGAAGGCCTCACGGCGGAGATTCCCGAGGGGAAGGTGACAATGATCGTGGGCGCCAACGCCTGCGGCAAATCCACGCTCCTCCGCGGCCTGTCCAGGCTGCTGAAGCCGGCCGCCGGCACCGTGACCCTGGACGGCAAGGACATCCATTCCCGCCCGGCCAAGGAACTCGCCCGCATCCTCGGCCTGCTCCCGCAGCATCCCACCGCCCCCGACGGCATTCTGGTCCGGGACCTCGTGGGCCGCGGACGCTACCCGCACCAGGGGTTCTTCCGCAGCTGGAGCACGGGTGACGATCTCGCTGTGCACCGTGCGCTGGAAGCCACCGAAACCCTGGAGCTCGCCGAACGCAACGTCGACGAACTCTCGGGCGGGCAGCGCCAGCGCGTCTGGATCGCGATGGCTCTGGCCCAGGAAACCGACGTTTTGCTGCTCGACGAGCCAACCACCTACCTGGACCTGGCCCACCAGGTGGAGGTCCTGGACCTGATCACGGACCTGAACCGGCGCCGCGGCACCACCGTGGCAATCGTCCTGCACGACCTGAACCTGGCGGCCCGGTATGCGGACCACGTCATCGCCATGAAAGGCGGCAGGATCGTGGCCGAGGGCACCTCCGCCGACGTCGTCACCGAGGACCTGGTCCGAGACGTCTTCGGCCTGGACTCGCGGGTGCTGCCCGACCCCATTTCCGGCACGCCACTGATCATCCCGCTCGGCCGGCACCACGCCGAGTTCCCAAAATCAGAAACAGCAACCCTGGAGTTGGTCCCATGAGGGCAGTTAACAGCAGTGCAACAGCCGGCAGAGTTACGGGCGGCACTACAACAGACATCAGCCGGTCGCGGGTACGCCGTGCGCCCTCTGGGGTAAGCAACCAGCCGCCCAGCCAACCAATGACCCTGGCGTTCGACGTGACGGTCGCCGCGGTGCAGGAGCTCAGCCCCAACTTCCGCCGGGTCACCTTCGGCGGGTACTCCCTGCGTGGCTTCGGCGTCCACGGCGAAACCCTGGACCTGCGCGTGAAGCTGATGATCCCGTCCCTTGCCGGGGACGGCACCCAGCTGCCACTGCCGGTGTTCCACATGGAGCAGTCCGGCTGGTACCAGGAATGGCTGGCCATGGATCCCGCGATCCGTGGCTCCATGCGCACCTACACAGTGCGGCAGGAACGCCTCGACTCCGTGTATCCGGAGATCGACGTCGACTTTGTCATGCACTTCGACGCCGCCGGAAATGGCGGACCCGCCGCGAACTGGGCCCTGAACGCCAGGCCCGGCGACGCCCTCACCCTCATTGGACCCAACAACCGGGCCGCACACTGTGTCACGGCGGAGACCTACTCCGGCATCGAATGGCGGCCGGGCCTGGCCCAGCGCGTACTGCTTGCCGGTGACGAGACCGCTGTCCCGGCCATCAGCGCCATCCTGGAAAGCCTCCCGTCGCGGACATGCGTTCCTGGAGGTCCCCGAGCCCGGCGACTTCCTGGACCTGAGGTCCGACGCCGACGTCGAAATCACCTGGCTGGCACGCGGCGCCTCGATCGGCCGCTCACGTCCGCACGGCTTACTCCTGCAGGAAGCCGTCCGCGCCGCTGTTCCCGAACCCGGCTGGGTGGGCATCAAGGCTGCCGGCGGCGGGGCAGGGCCCGAACCCGATGACGTGAACGTGGACCAGGACATCCTCTGGGAGACTCCCGCCCGGATGGACGCCGCGATGATCGGAGCCGGCAAGAACCCTGACAAGCCCGCCGGGGCACTGCCGTTCTACGCCTGGATCGCCGGCGAAGCGGGCACCGTCAGGGAGTTGCGGCGGTACTTGGTGCGGGACGTGGGGATTGACCGGAAACAGGTCGCGTTCATGGGGTACTGGCGGCAGGGGAAAGCCGAGCTCTAACCGACGCTCCCGCAGGTCCTGCGGTTCTCACCCCGACGCTCCCGCAGTTCCTGCGGTTCTCACCCCGACGCTCCCGCAGGTCCTTCCGGGCTTACGCCCGCCACCGCTCCTTTGCCGTCGCTTAGCGGTTGGACCCTTCCCAAACTTCGCAAGCTCAGTTCGGGGCCCTCGGGTCCGCCCTTCCTCCCGCCGCCTCGTTCGGCCGCGGGCGGCCTCTCTCGGCTCACGTTCGGTGCGCTCCTACGCAAGCCGGCCGCTGCCGCCCGCGGTGCCGTTCTCACCTTGGGTTAACCTCCCCTTTCCCTGCCGGCTTTTTGGGGTGGGTAGGGTGACGGCGTGGATTCAATTCCTTTGCTTCCGGATCGTGGCGGGCGGCGGGTCTTTGTTGCCTTGGGGGATTCCTTCACCGAGGGTGTGGGGGACGACGATCCCCGCTTCCCCAATGGCGTGCGGGGCTGGGCGGACCGGGTTGCGGAGAGGCTGGCCAAGGCGCAGCCGGGGTGGGAGTACGCCAATCTGGCCATCCGCAGCAAACGGCTGCGCCACATCGCCGGCGAACAGCTCGGTCCCGCCGTGGCCATGGAGCCGACCCTCGTCACGCTGTACGCGGGCGGCAACGACATCCTGGATTTCGGCACGGACATCGGGGCCCTCATGCGGGACTACGAGTCCCTGGTGGCTGCGCTCGCCGGCACGGGGGCAACGCTGGTGCTCTTCACCGGCTTCGACGTCAAGGTCTCCGCGCTGCTGGAGCCGCTGAAGAAACGTAACGCCTTCTATAACCGGAGCGTCCGCGAGATCGCCGACCGCTATGGCGCGGTGCTGGTGGACTACTGGTGCTTCGACGCCTTCCATGACCCGCGGATGTGGGATTCGGACCGGCTGCATATGTCTAAGGCAGGCCACAAATACCTCGCCTCACAGGTCCTGGACCACCTCGGCGTGCCGCACAAGATCAAACCCAGGGATTGGGAACCGCCCGTGAAACCGGGCCTGCTGGAGTGGGAACGCCGGCAGCGCCGCTGGGTCCGCGACTGGGTATTGCCGTTGTTCGGGCGGAAGCTCCGCGGCCTAACCCTCGGCGATCAGCTCCGGCCGCGCTGGCCCGAACCCGTGCGGGTCCCGCGCAAGGGCGGCCTGAAGAAACTGCTGCACGACCAGCGCGCCATCGGCCAGTCCGGCGCCAGGTAGCCGCCGGGACTCAGCTGTCCAGCAGGTTTTCGTAGCCCGGAGCCACCCGGTTGGCGTGGAATTCCATGACCTCGAATTCAGCCACACCGTTGACGTAGAAGGGGTCCTTGGCCAGTGCGGCGTCAAGGCTGGCCCGGTCCGCGTTCGAGAGCAACAGACCGCCGGTGCGGGGGATCTTGCGCCCCGCGACCATGAAGACGCCGTCGTCGAAGGCTGCCTGCAGCCACGTCACGTGCGCCGGAAGATGGAACTCCACAATGTCCTCGGGGACTTTGTATGTCAGGGAGACTACGTACATGCGGCCAGCCTACCGGTAGCTGGCCACGGACAGGCGGGAAGTTTTCCGGAAATGCCCGGCTGAAGTTGAATCGTCAAGCTTCCAGTCTCCTAGAATGTAGCCATGACCGAACCCCGCTGGCTCAACGCAGACGAACGCCGGGCCTGGCTGGCCCAGCTCAGCATCAACACCATGCTGCCGGCCGCCCTGGACACCCAGCTCCACGCCGCGGGCAAGCTTTCCCTGTTCGACTACAACGTGCTGGCGATGCTTTCCGAGGCCGAAGGGCGCTTCCTGCCCATGAGTGAGCTCGCCGCGCGCACCAGCGCCTCCCTGTCCCGGCTCTCGCATGTGGTCACCAAGCTGCAGAACCGCGGCTGGCTGGAGCGCAGGCCGCACCCCGGCGACGCCCGCGTGACCACGGCCCACCTGACCGATGCCGGGATGAAGACGATTGTGAAACTCGCCCCAGGGCATGTCGAGGCGGTCCGCTCACTGTTCCTCGACGCCCTGAGCCCCGAGGACGTCGCGGACCTGGCCCGGATCGGCGAAAAGATCGTGGCCCGACTCGACGACGACCACTGGATCCTGCGCGGCATCTAAGCGCGACAGCCGAAGGCGCCGCAGTCCGACGTCGGGCATCCCCGTCTTTGTTGCTCACGGCAACTGCTGGCAGACTGGATCCATGGATTTCACGTCCCGCTATGTAGCCCTTGGAGACTCTTTTACGGAAGGCGTTGGCGACGACGACCCTACCCGGCCCAACGGCGTCCGGGGCTGGGCGGACCGGGTGGCAGAGGGGCTTGGCGCCGCCGATCCCGGCTTCGGGTACGCGAATCTTGCCATCCGCGGCCGGAAACTCCGCCAGATCCTGGCCGAACAGGTCGATGCCGCCGTCGCCCTCCATCCCACCCTGGTCAGCATCTACGCTGGCGCCAACGACATCCTCCGGCCCAAGGTCGACATCGATGACCTGCTGGCCGAATACGATGCCGGGATCCGCAAGCTCACGGCCACCGGCGCCACCGTGGTGATGTTCACCGGCTTCGACGCGCGGGGCTCCAAGATTTTCGGCACCATGCGCGGCCGTACGGCCATCTACAACGAACTGGTTCGCGGCATCGCCGGGGACCACGGGGCCTTGCTGGTCGACTACTGGCGCTTCAGCGAGTACTACGACTGGGGCATGTGGGCCACGGACCGGATGCACATGTCTGCCGCCGGCCACGCGAACATGGCCAAGCGCGTCCTCACGGTGCTGGCACACGAGCACTCGATTGACGTCCCGCCCATGACGCCGGTTCCTGAGCTGAGCCGGGTGGACGCCCTCCGCGCGAATGCCCGGTGGGTCCGCGAATTCGCCGGCCCGTGGGTTGTCCGGCGCGTCACCGGCAAGTCGTCCGGCGACGGTCTGGAGCCGAAGTACGGCCAGCTGACCCACCTCTAGAACGGCACCCTAGGCGCGGAACCCCGGCGTCGCGAGCAGTTCCCCGTTGCGGCGGACGGCGAGGACATCGATCTCCCAACCGTCCGTGGCCCGGTGCAGCATCGCGGTCCCGCCGGCCACGATCGCCGTCGCGAGCACATCGGCGGTGACAATGTCCGCCGCGGCCACGGAGACCTGGGCGAACCCGGCGCCGGAGGAGCCCGCGGTCCGGCTTCCGGCTCCCGCTGCCCAGATATGGTCACCCCGCTCCGCTGAGCCCGACGTCGCAAGGGCGCACCGGGTGCCAGGTCCGCCCAGCTCGTAGGCGGCAAGCAACGCCGAGCGGTCCATCGGGTCAACGACGCCGGCCGCCCACGCGGTTCCGCTGCCCGGCACGGGCGAGCCCATCACCAGTACATCGCCGCCGGCATTCAGGCACCAATCGGTGATCCTGCGGCTCCGCAATGCCTCACCGGCCTGCCCGATCGCGTAGCCCTTGATAAGCCCCGAAAGGTCCAGCACGCCGTCGGGCCGTTCCGGGGAGAACGCGCCCTCCGTCCTGAGCCGCCAGCTGAGCGCCTCCGCGTAGCGGTCCCGCATCGCGGCGGATGAGTCCCGCAGGGAAAGCTCCCCGCGCGCCAGCCGGCTCGCCTCAGAGTCGGGACGGTACAGGCTGAACGTTTCGTCCAACCCGGCAAAGACGCGCTCGACGGCGGCGCTTGCGGCGTCGAGCCCGCCCTCCCCGCCCGCAGTTCCCGGGACGGCCCCCGCTGGAACGGTCAGGCTGATAACGGTGCCCATCGAGCCAAACGTCCGGGCCTGCAGGGCAGAGCCGCCCAGCTCAGAGGTTGGCTGCATCGAGGGCCGCCTGCAGGGAGTTCAAGTACGCATCGGAAGTCACCGTGGCACCACTGATGGTCTGCACGTCCGCGGACTGGGCCTGGAGCACCTCGTCGCGCAGGAGCGGGGCCGCCCGGTTGCTGATCTGCACGGACTTGCGTTCAGCATCGGTCAGCTGGAGCGCCGTGACGTCGGTGATCTTCCCGGCCTGCACGGTGATCTGCACCTGGACGGAGCCGAAGCGGGTCTGGACGACCGAGCCAGGGTACGTCCCTACGGCCTTGGCCGAGGCCCCTGTGGTGCCCGCCCCCGACGCGCCGGACGAAGCTGTTGAGTCGGACGTCCCGCTGGAGCTGGACGTTCCGCTTGAGCCGGACGAACCCGTGGCCCCGGTGGTCCCGGCCGCCGCGCTTGCGACGGAGCTGCCGGTATCGGCTACATGGACGCCGGACTGCCAGCCGGCGATGAGGATGCCGGCGGAGGCCAGAGCGGCTGAAACTGCTGCGCGGGTTCTCACCAGTCGAACCTTTCGTAGTGGATTTGGTCTTCTCTGACGCCTGCTGCGCGGGCGTCTTCAAGCACGTTGTGTGCCCAGACGGAGGGGCCGCAGACGTACACGTCGGCGTCGGCGATCTTCGGGTCATAACTGGCAAGCCGGTGGCCGGCACGGGCGGCGTGCTCCGGAAGCCAGGTCTGGACGCCGGCCGGGCGGGAGCCGGTCAAGTGGAAGAGCGTGGCGCCGCGGCGCCGGCAGAGATCGAGGATCTCCTCGCCCAGGTAGAGCTCGGATTCGCTGTGGCCGCGGAGGATGACAGTGGCGTTGCCGGGCTGGAACGGCGTGCTCTCCAGCAGGGCACGAACCGGCGTGATGCCAATTCCGGCTCCCACCATGACCACATGGTTGCGGCTCCGCGCGGACGTGCTGAACAGCCCGTACGGTCCCTCCACTGCCACTTTGGTGCCGGGCTTCAGCGACGCCAGCTGGGATGACCCCTTGCCCAGGTTGCGGACAGTGATCCTCAGCGTGCCCTGGCCGGCGGCGTCGAAGTGGACGGGTTCGGCGGACAGGCTGAACGGATGCGGATGCCACCACAGGCCCGGAGCCAGGAACCGCCAGATAAAGAACCGGCCGCCACTGCCCGCCAGCTCGTCCAGTCGAAGGCCGGTCATTTCAATGCTGACCACTCCGGGGGCCACCCGCACCACACGCTTGACGGTCAACTGGTGCCTGAATGTTGCCACCACAGGCTGGACCACCCGGTAGTAGAGAAGTGCGGCGCCGGTCGCGATGCAGAGGGCCAGCCAGTACCAGCGCTGCCAGGTTCCCTCGGCAAAGAGAGCGCCCACACTGAACTGGTGGGGGAGCGAGGTCAGGACGGCCGCGTACGTCAGGAGGTGGACGGCGTACCAGAATTCGTAAGGGAACCGACGTCGGACGGCTACCAGGGAGGTGACGACGACGGCGATGAACAAGAGCATGGAAATGTAGGCCAGCCACATGTCAGGCACAAGGACCCAGAGGGCAACCGACTCGCTGACGGGGTCCAGTCCTTCCGCCATGCCGTAGCCGATCGCAATGAGGACTCCGTGCGCCAGCAGCAGGTACAGGGCCGGTTTGCCCAGCTTGCGGTGAAACTCAAGGGCTCGGTCGTGGCCGACTGTCTGGTCGATGAGTGGGATTCGGGCCGCCAGCAGCAGCATGAGAAGCACCAGGTCCATGCCGGCGAGGCCGGCCACAATCCCCAGCGCGGTGAAGGAACCGGCTGGAGTCGCGAAGCCGGCCATTCCGCCGTCGGCCAGCCACAAGGCGACCGCGCCGGCCAGCGACGCGCAGAAAAGGACCGTCAGCAGATCCGCTCTTAGCAACCGCCGGCGGTACTGCGCCCTGAAGGGGTTCACAGCGCCGCCGGAGCTGCGGCGAATCCCGGGACGGTTCGTCAGAAGTTGTGTGTTCATGGATCCAGAATTGCCCCGCTGCCTATCATTTCGCTGTGAAAAGCCTTCGTCGGGCATATGACCTGGGACGGCACCGCCCCCACGCCTGCACTGGCTGGGGGCCACCGCCCTATACACCATTCAGCGACGGATTGGTCTTTAAATCGCCGAACTCGTAGACTTGGAACGCGCTAGGTGGCGCGGAGCGTGCGCAATTGCTCCGGTTGGCAGGACCCGTCTGAAAAATCGACGGCCTGGAGGCCGGTAGTTAGGGGCTCAAGTTGCGCGCATTCCTGTATTCGCCCAGCATCCCGGCACTTCGCAATGACGGTCCAACAGACCGCTGGCGCCAGGTGCCCGTGGCCCACAATCTTCGCCGCAGTGAGGAACCAGCCGGTTTGTGCCGTCTGCCTGAATCCCGCGGACAACGACGGTTGGGGGAGGGAGCCGGATGCGGACGCCGCCCAACGCACGGTCAACGGGAACTCCGTTAGCCGTTTCATTTATTTTTTGAGGAGAGTCGTCATGGCAGCACACTGCCAGGTGACCGGAGCCGAGCCGGGCTTTGGACACAGCATTTCGCACTCGCACCGTCGCAACAAGCGCCGGTTCGACCCGAACATCCAGAAGAAGCGCTACTGGGTTCCGTCCCTGCGCCGCAATGTCACCCTGCAGGTCTCTGCACGTGGCATCAAGACCATCGACGTACGCGGCATTGACGTAGTCGTCGCCGCCATCCTGGCACGAGGAGTGAAGCTCTAATGGCAAAGGATAAGGACGTACGTCCGATCATCAAGCTGAAGTCGACCGCGGGCACGGGCTACACCTACGTGACGCGCAAGAACCGTCGTAACGACCCGGACCGTCTGGTCCTGAAGAAGTACGACCCCAAAATCCGCCAGCACGTCGAATTCCGAGAGGAGCGCTAAACACATGGCTAAGAAGTCAATGATCGCTAAGAACGAACAGCGTAAAGTCATCGTCGAGCGTTACGCTGCAAAGCGCCTCGAACTGAAGAAGGCTCTGGTTGATCCCAACTCAACCGATGAAGTACGCGAAGCTGCCCGCCTCGGCCTGCAGAAGCTGCCCCGCAACGCCTCACCGGTACGTCTGCGTAACCGCGACATCATCGATGGCCGTCCGCGCGGTACCTTCCAGAAGTTCGGCATCTCCCGTGTTCGCTTCCGCGACATGGCTCACCGCGGTGAGCTCCCGGGCATCACGAAGTCTTCCTGGTAATTCAGTACTCCTGAAGCCAGTGGCTTGAAGAAGGGCCGGCAACCATTTGGTTGCCGGCCCTTCTTACGTTTAAGGCCTTGGCAGTTTCCCACCCCCACTGTTCCGTACCGCTGTGACGCACCACACAGCGCTGGCTTACGACGCCGGCGAGCCTGGTTGGGTTGTTTTGGGTTGTGGTGGCGGGGTTTTTGGGTGGTG
>NZ_KI914927.1:244754-246673 GCF_000520575.1 Arthrobacter sp. I3 | reverse complement strand
CGTGATGACGCGGACGCTCTTGACGAACCGGGCGGAGCGGTACACATCCCACACCCAGGCGTCCTGCAGGGTCAGGTCAAAGTAGACCTCGCCGTCGGCGCTGCGGGCCTGCAGGTCAACGTGGTTGGCAAGGTAGAAACGCCGTTCGGTCTCGACCACATAGCTGAACAGCCCGACGACGTCGCGGTATTCGCGGTAGAGCTGTAGCTCCATGTCGGTCTCATAGTTTTCAAGGTCCTCGGCACTCATGGTTCCATCTTGCACCATCCGGCGCCGGCCGCGCGCCACACGACGGGCCGGCCGCGCCGCCACGGCGGGCGGCACCCACACGCGGGAGAGGCTAGAGCAGCTGCCAGCTGACCCGGTGGTACGGCGTGGGACCGGAGGTCCGCAGCGCATCCTTGTGCGCTGCGGTGCCGTAGCCCTTGTTCACGTCCCAGCCGTAGGCCGGGTATTGGGTGTGCAGCTCGCACATCATCGCATCACGCTCGACCTTCGCGATGATGCTGGCCGCGGCGACGCTGAGGCACTGCATGTCGGCTTTGACCAGTGTGTGCACCGGGGCATCGCAACCGGGTTCGGCGGGGGCATCGTCAAACAAGGACGGCTGCAGATCCGGCGAGAGCCAGTTGTGGCTTCCGTCCAGCAGGACAACCTCGGGCCTGATTCCGGCGGCGAGCACGGCAAACCAGGCCCGGTTCCCGGCAAGACGGAGCGCCGCGATGATCCCGAGTTCGTCGATCTCGTTCGCGGACGCATGCCCGACGGCGGAGGCGACGCTCCAGTCCCGGACCAGCGGCACCAGCCGCTCCCGGTCCGCGACCTTGAGCAGCTTGCTGTCCCGGACATCGGCCAGGAGCTTCTGTTGCTGCAGGTCCACGACGGCGATTCCCACGCTGACGGGACCGGCCAGGGCGCCGCGGCCGACCTCGTCGATGCCCGCGAGGAGCCGTGCGCCGGAGCTGCGGAAGCGGCGTTCGTAGTCGAGGGTGGGGGCTGCTGACATGACGGGCGGCTTACTTTCCGGACGGGGCGGGGACGCTGCGGAAGACGTCCGGGTAGTTGTCCAGGGCCGACATCCGATTCAGCGGCCAAGCGATGACGGCGGCCTTGCCTTCAATGTCGGATTCGTTGACGAAGCCGCCGTTGGTGTCCATATGGGCGCGGGAATCCGCGGAGTGGTTGCGGTTGTCGCCCATGACCCAGACCTTGCCCGCGGGCACGACGACGTCAAAGTCGCGGACCTGGGGAATCTCTGCGGAATTGATGTATTTCTCGTCCAGCGGCGCGCCATTGACGGTGAGCTGTCCGCCGGCGTCGCAGCAGACCACGTGGTCACCCGGGAGCCCGATGACGCGCTTGACCAGATGCTGTTCCGAGTTGTCCGGCAGCAAACCGACGAACGTCAGCCCGTCCTGCACCCAGGTGAAGGGGCCCTTGGCCTTTGGAGCCGCGGGGGCGAGCCAGCCCTGGCTGTCCCGGAACACCACCACGTCCCCGCGCTGGAGCGCCATGGGCTCGGGCACGAGCAGGTTCACGAAGATGCGGTCGTTCACATCGAGGGTGTTGACCATGGATTCGGAGGGGATGTAAAAGGCCCGGAACAGGAAGGTCTTGATCAGGAAGGACAGCACGATCGCCACGACGACCACCGTGGCAACCTCCTTCAGCCACAGGAAGAGCGGGCTGCGCCCTTCACGGGCCTTGGCCTTCCTGGCCCGGCGGGATGTCGGATCGGCGTGGGCGGGACCGTCGGCCCTCCCGGTCGACTCAGGCGCGGTCGGCCCAGCCGCGGTCGGGGCAGTCTCCGACCGGGCAGTCTCGATACGGGCAGCCTGGATACGATCAGCGCGCTGCGCACCGGCGCTGTCGTCCTGCGACGCAGGAGCCGGCGCACCAGCCGGTGGATCCGCCGGCTC
>NZ_KI914927.1:242675-244654 GCF_000520575.1 Arthrobacter sp. I3 | reverse complement strand
AGTGCGCGGTTCGGTCTCGGGCATCTACTGTCCGTTCGTCGTCGTCGTTGTCGCAGCCGGTTCGGGCCGCGCTACTGCTGCAAATCTATCAAGCGGCCAGATGATCTGTACCGGCCTGCCAATGACGCGTTCAAGCGGCACCATGCCCCCGCCCGGGGCGCCAAGGAGGCTCCGGGAGTCGGCGGACATCGAGCGGTGGTCCCCCATGAGCCAGAGCCGCCCGGCAGGCACCTGGACGGCGAACTTCACATCGCTCGGGGTGTCCCCCGGATACACATACGGTTCCGCAACTTGCTGGCCGTTGACTGTGAGCCGGCCGCCGGCGTCGCAGCAGACCACACGGTCGCCGGGCAGTCCGATGACGCGCTTGACATACGTGGTGTCGCTGCCAGCCAGGCCAAGCCAGCGTCCGGCTTCGGCGAGGGCGTCCACCACAGGGCCGTTGCCACTGTTGAGCGGGGCGAAGGAACCGCGGCCGTCAAAGACGACGACGTCGCCCCGGCCCAAGGGCTTAGCTTGGAAACCGGTCCGCGCCACCACGATCCGGTCCCCCGTGTGCAGGAGCGGCTCCATGGAGGCGGACGGGATGAAGAAGATGTCCACCCACAGGGAGCGGACCACGGCGCTGATGGCCACGGCGAGCACCAGGGCCAGCAACGCAAAACGCCAGCCCGGTTTCCTGGGCTGGCGTTTTGGCTGTTCCATGTTCCGTATCCCCTGGCGCTGTCGTGAACTAATGTGCGCTGTTGCGGATAGCTCCGGCGCCGCGCTAGCTGACGCACCGGATACGGTCCGTGGATCCGCGGTGGAAGCCTGTCGTGGAAGACGAAAAAGCTTACTTGGCGGTCTGGAAGTCGCGCTTTTCCTTGATCTTCGCGGCCTTACCACGCAGGTTGCGCATGTAGTAAAGCTTGGCGCGGCGCACGTCACCCTTGGAGACGAGCTCGACCTTGTCGATGATCGGGGAGTGCACCGGGAAGGTACGCTCTACGCCGACACCGAAGGAGACCTTGCGGACGGTGAAGGTTTCGCGGACGCCATCGCCCTGGCGGCCAAGGACGAAGCCCTGGAAGACCTGGACGCGGGAGTTCTTGCCTTCGATGATGTTCACGTGAACCTTGATGGTGTCACCCGCGCGGAACTCGGGAACATCGGTGCGCAGCGAGGCTGCATCTACGGAATCGAGGATATGCATTGATCCACTCCTGGTGAACGCCACAGGTCACTCACGTTGGGTTACGGCGGTCAGGGCCGGTGGCATGCGCCGCCCGGAAATTTCCGCCGAAAGTTTGTCAATCCGGCCCTGTCAGGAGTAGACGGGGCCGGGGTGCCGGGCTGTTGGTAGCGCTCCCCCTGTGGCAGGTTCGCAACCCAGCAGGCACAAGGACTAATTTTGCCACATTTTGTGCGGGTTAGCCCAATCCCGTCGGTTAGGCGTCGGGACGGCGCAGCAGGCGGCCGTCGACGACGTCGTACCCCAGGTCGGAGAAGGCCGTACGGTCCGCGCGCGGCAGCTTGCCGGCGTCGAACTCCACGAGGAGGTCGGGGCGGCGTTCGGCGGTGCGCCGGTACTGCTCATGCCGGCGCCACTGGGCGATCTTGCCGTGGTTGCCGCTCAGCAGCACGGCCGGGACGTCCCGGTCCCGCCAGCTGGAGGGCTTGGTGTAGACGGGGTATTCGAGCAGCCCGTCGGAGTGGGATTCCTCCACGAGGGACTCGGGGTTGCCGACGACGCCGGGCAGCAGCCGCCCGATGGCCTCGACCATGGCCAGCACGGCGACTTCGCCGCCGTTGAGGACGTAGTCCCCCAGGCTCATCGGGCGCACCGTGAAGTGCTCCGCGGCCCATTCCAGGACCCGTTCATCGATGCCCTCGTACCGGCCGCAGGCGAAGACCAGCTGGTCCTCCTCGGCGAGCTGATGGGCGGTGGCCTGGGTGAAGCGCTCCCCCGCCGGTGACGGAACGATCAGGACAGGCTT
>NZ_KI914927.1:241464-242575 GCF_000520575.1 Arthrobacter sp. I3 | reverse complement strand
GTCCGGGCCGGCAGACTCTGCGGTGCCGCCGTCGCCAGGGGCGCCGGCGTCCCCTGCGTCACCGGACCGCCCGGCGGCCACGGCGGTGAGGGCCTGCGCCCAGGGTTCGGGCTTCATGACCATGCCGGCGCCGCCGCCGTAAGGGGTGTCATCGACCGTGCGGTGCCGGTCGGTGGTGAAGTCCCGCAGGTCATGGACCTTGAGGTCCAGCAGGCCGTCCTGGCGGGCCTTGCCGATCAGCGACAGCTCCAGCGGGGCCAGGTACTCCGGAAAGATGCTGACGACGTCGATTCTCATCTACGCGTTGCCCTGCTCTTCGGAGTTCCGGGCCGCGGCACCTTGGGCTTTGGGATCCTGGGCTGCGGGGTTTTGGGCTGCGGGGTTTTGGGCCTCGGGGTTTTGGGCCTCGGGGTTTTGGGCCTCGGGCGCCTCGTCCGTGTTGACTTCGAACAGTCCGGGCGGCGGGGTGACGAGGACGTACTTTTCAGCCACGTTAACCTCGGGCACAATCTGCTCGACAAAGGGGATCAGGACTTCCTTGCCGTCGTCCGTCGTGACCACCAGCAGGTCCTGGACGGGCTGCGTGTGCAGCGCCGAGACCTTGCCGACCACATTGTCGCCCACGCGGACCTCCAGGCCCACGAGCTCGTGCTCGTACCAGCCCTCGTCGTCGTCCTCGGCGCCGATGTCTTCGGTTTCGATGAACAGCTTGGCGCCGCGCAGGCCCTCAGCCTCGTTGCGGGTCTCGATCTCGTCAAAGGCCAGCAACAGGATGTCCTTGTTCCAGCGGGCGCTGAACACCGTCAGCGGCCCGGCCGAGGCGGGTTCCACGATGAACTGGGTGCCGGGGACAAAACGGTCGCCGGGCGCGTCGGTGAGCACCTGGACAGTCACTTCGCCGCGGATGCCGTGGGGCTTGCCGATTCGTGCCACCTGGAGCTGCATCTGTTCCTCTGTTCGGGGTTGGTGATTCTGTATTCTCTGGTGCGGAATAACGGGAAAACAGTCCGGCCCCTCCACCATTATCTGGTGAAGGGGCCGGACTCAAGACAAGTAGTGCTGAAAGCGTTACCGGCGGCGGTCGGTGTCGACGACGTCGACCCTGACCGGC
>NZ_KI914927.1:239063-241364 GCF_000520575.1 Arthrobacter sp. I3 | reverse complement strand
AGCGCCGCAACCACAGTGCGCAATGCGCGTGCGGTCCGGCCCTGCCGGCCGATCACCCGTCCGAGGTCGTCCTGATGAACGCGCACCTCGAGGGTTTCCCCGCGGCGGTTGTTCTTCGCACTGACCTTGACGTCCTCGGGGCTGTCAACAATCCCGCGGACCAGGTGTTCGAGCGCTTCTGCCAGCAATTTACTCAGCCTCGGTGGTCTCTGCTTCGGCGGCGTCGGCGGGAGCCTCGGCAGCTTCGTCCTTCTTGGCCTTCTTGGTGATGGCTTCCGGGATGATCACGGAACCCTTTTCCGGGGTAACGAAGGCAGCCTTGGGAGCCTTGGTCTTCAAGGTTCCCTCCTGGCCCGGGAGACCCTTGAACTTCTGCCAGTCACCGGTGATCTTCAGGATCGCGGCAACCTGCTCGGACGGCTGTGCGCCGACGCCGAGCCAGTACTGGGCACGGTCCGTGTCGACCTCGATGTACGAGGGCTCTTCGGTCGGGTGGTACTTGCCGATCTCTTCGATAGCACGGCCATCACGCTTGGAGCGTGAGTCCATGACGACGATGCGGTAGTACGGTGCGCGCATCTTACCGAAGCGCTTAAGGCGAATCTTTACGGCCACTTTTGTGGTCACTCCTGTTTCTGAAACGGGGTCGAGCCCGGCGTTCTGCACCCGTGGGGCGGGCCGTACTTGGGGGTTCTAAAGGACAAGATCCAGACGCGGAGAGAGGGGCCACGCAGATCGAGTACCTGTTCATTGTGCCAGATCACCGGCAGGATTTCGACTTGACACGAGCTTGGCGCACCACCGCGCGGCCTGGAAGCGGCCTCGAGGGCCGGTCAGGACGCCCAGACGAAGAGGCCGGACCTGGTGGCGGGGTCGACGCCGGCGGCGAGCTCGGCAATCCGGCGGACGTAGTCCCGGGCCTCGTCCGGACCGAAGGGCATGTCCTCCTCGGCGGCCCAGTTGGCGGCGACATCCTCCAGGACGTCACCCTCCCCTTCGGTTTCATAGCTGAGCAGTTCCGCCAGCGTGCGGACCATTGCCGCCGGGACGCCGAGCAGCGAGTCGCTGGCCACGTCGACCATGGCCAGTTCATAGTCCGCGCCCGGGGCGTGCACGGCGACGCCGGCGAGGTCCCCCAGCCGCTCCACCTCGAAGTCGCTGATCTCCGGGATGCGGACGGCGCCCGGGGCGGCCGGACTGCCGCCTTCCAGTGCGCCGGCGCGCTTGAGGGCTTCTTCGTGGGTGGACACAAAGAGTTCGGTGAATCCCATGCAGCTGGTCCTTAGGGTTCGGCGGTCCGTAGACCGCTGTTTTCGACGTCGCTTCAGCCTAGCCGCTTCAGCACGGCCCAGCCCCGCCCGCTGGACATACCCTCCCCTAACCCTGAGCAATGAACATATGGCGTCTATGTCTGTTCCCGGCTGTGGGCAATAGACATGCTCCGATGTCCCGCCTAGGAACAGTGGACATGCCCCTCGCTGGCCCGGGGAACCCGACCCCGCCCGTAGACACGCCCTCCCCCGACCGTGAGCACTGGACATGTGGCATCTATGCCCATTCCCGGCTGCGAGCAATGGACATGTTCCGATGTCCCGCCTGGGCACACTGGACATATCGGCGAGCTCGGCAATCCGGCGGACGTAGTCCCGGGCCTCGTCCGGACCGAAGGGCATGTCCTCCTCGGCGGCCCAGTTGGCGGCGACATCCTCCAGGACGTCACCCTCCCCTTCGGTTTCATAGCTGAGCAGTTCCGCCAGCGTGCGGACCATTGCCGCCGGGACGCCGAGCAGCGAGTCGCTGGCCACGTCGACCATGGCCAGTTCATAGTCCGCGCCCGGGGCGTGCACGGCGACGCCGGCGAGGTCCCCCAGCCGCTCCACCTCGAAGTCGCTGATCTCCGGGATGCGGACGGCGCCCGGGGCGGCCGGACTGCCGCCTTCCAGTGCGCCGGCGCGCTTGAGGGCTTCTTCGTGGGTGGACACAAAGAGTTCGGTGAATCCCATGCAGCTGGTCCTTAGGGTTCGGCGGTCCGTAGACCGCTGTTTTCGACGTCGCTTCAGCCTAGCCGCTTCAGCACGGCCCAGCCCCGCCCGCTGGACATACCCTCCCCTAACCCTGAGCAATGAACATATGGCGTCTATGTCTGTTCCCGGCTGTGGGCAATAGACATGCTCCGATGTCCCGCCTAGGAACAGTGGACATGCCCCTCGCTGGCCCGGGGAACCCGACCCCGCCCGTAGACACGCCCTCCCCCGACCGTGAGCACTGGACATGTGGCATCTATGCCCATTCCCGGCTGCG
>NZ_KI914927.1:235374-238963 GCF_000520575.1 Arthrobacter sp. I3 | reverse complement strand
GGCCTCGTCCGGACCGAAGGGCATGTCCTCCTCGGCGGCCCAGTTGGCGGCGACATCCTCCAGGACGTCACCCTCCCCTTCGGTTTCATAGCTGAGCAGTTCCGCCAGCGTGCGGACCATTGCCGCCGGGACGCCGAGCAGCGAGTCGCTGGCCACGTCGACCATGGCCAGTTCATAGTCCGCGCCCGGGGCGTGCACGGCGACGCCGGCGAGGTCCCCCAGCCGCTCCACCTCGAAGTCGCTGATCTCCGGGATGCGGACGGCGCCCGGGGCGGCCGGACTGCCGCCTTCCAGTGCGCCGGCGCGCTTGAGGGCTTCTTCGTGGGTGGACACAAAGAGTTCGGTGAATCCCATGCAGCTGGTCCTTAGGGTTCGGCGGTCCGTAGACCGCTGTTTTCGACGTCGCTTCAGCCTAGCCGCTTCAGCACGGCCCAGCCCCGCCCGCTGGACATACCCTCCCCTAACCCTGAGCAATGAACATATGGCGTCTATGTCTGTTCCCGGCTGTGGGCAATAGACATGCTCCGATGTCCCGCCTAGGAACAGTGGACATGCCCCTCGCTGGCCCGGGGAACCCGACCAAGGCCCGCTGGGCATGTCCACTCCTGGCCGTGACCACTGGACATGTGGCATCTATGCCCATTCCCGGCTGCGAGCAATGGACATGTTCCGGAGTCCCGGTCCCGAGCAGTGGACATGCCCAGCGGTCCCGCCGGCGAAGAGTGGACATGCCCAGCGGAAGAGTGGACATGTCCTGTGCGCGCTGGACATGCCCAGCGCCAGTTTGCCTTGGGAGAACTTCTAGCGCACCGCGACGCGTATCCGGTTGCGCCACGGATCCTCGAAGCGCAGCTCGGCGCCGGTGTGGTGGGATTCGACGCCGGCAACCTTGAGCCGGTCGGCCAGGGCCGCGACGTCGTCGCCGGAGGGCACTTCGATGAGGACCTCGCCCAGGCCCAGCGTGTCGCGCCGGGGGCCCGCGCCGCGGCTGTTCCATACGTTCATGGCCATGTGGTGGTGGTAGCCGCCGGCCGAGACGAACAGCGCCTGGCCGTGCCAGCCCGCGGTCTTCTCGAAGCCGAGCGTGCCGACATAGAACTCATGCGCCGACTGGACGTCGCCGACCTGCAGGTGGACGTGCCCGACGCCGGCGGCGGCCTGGCGCTGGCCGGCCACGGAAGACGAACAGCGCCTGGCCGTGCCAGCCCGCGGTCTTCTCGAAGCCGAGCGTGCCGACATAGAACTCATGCGCCGACTGGACGTCGCCGACCTGCAGGTGGACGTGCCCGACGCCGGCGGCGGCCTGGCGCTGGCCGGCCACGGACTCCTCGGTCAGGTATTGCTGCAGGTAGCGCTGCGGCGGCAGGGCGAGACTGTCCATGACGACGTTCTTGCCCTCCCAGGACCACGCCGCCCGTGGCCGGTCCCAGTACAGCTCGATGCCGTTGCCTTCGGGGTCGTTGAAGTAGAACGCCTCGCTAACGAGGTGGTCCGCGCTGCCCGTGAAGGACTGGGGCTCGTACTGGGCCGCGGTGGCGATGGTGGCCGCCAGGGAGTGCTGGTCCTCGAAAAGGAGGGCGGTGTGGAAGAGCCCGGCCTCGCCGCGGGAAGGTAGATTCAGGCCCGGGGCAGGCGCCAGATGCACCAGCGGCTTCTGCTGGCGCCCAAGGTAGAGCCCGCCGTCCTGTTCGGCCACAGTCTCCAGGCCGAGGGCGCGCTGGTAGTAGTCGGTCATGAGCTTAATGTCGCCGACTTTGAGCATCACGGTGCCCATGGTGAGTTCGGCAGGAAGGAGGTCCTGGGTGCTGGCTTCTGCGGTCATGGCAACGCTCCATGGATTCTGTAGCCACCGGCCTTCGGCGACTCTACATAAAGATAAATTACTTGAAGCTTCAATTTATTCCAAAACATGGACTGGCACCCGGTCTATCGGCAGCCCACGCAGCACGATATGCCGGATCCGGAGGAGCGTGGCCGGATTGCTCCGCGGATCTTCGGCCGTGACGAGGACATCAGCGCTTGCCCCTTCAACGATGGACTCCGCGCCGAGCCAGGTCCGCGCGGACCAGCTCGCGGCGTTGAGGGCGGCAGCGGCGGAAAGGCCGGCGGCGTGCAGGGCCTGGATCTCGTCCACGATCCTGCCATGGCTGATCACGCTGCCGGCGTCGGTACCGGCATAGATCGCCAGCCCGGCCTCGTGGGCTTCGAGGATCCGCTCCGCCCGGCGCTCCCACAGCGAGCGCATGTGGGCTGCGTAGCGGGGGAACTTGGCCGCCGCCCGGGCGGCGATGTCCGGGAACGTGGCGATGTTGATCAGGGTGGGCACGATCGGAACACCCTGTTCGAGGAAGCGCGGCAGGTGCCGCGGCAGCAGCCCGGTGGCGTGCTCGATGCAGTCGATCCCGGCGTCGAGCATGTCATCGAGGGTGTCTTCGGCGAAGCAGTGTGCGGTGACGCGGGCCCCCTCATCGTGGGCGGCCCGGACGGCGTCCTTGACCGTCCGGGCGGGAAAACTGGCGGCGAGATCGCCGGCGTCGCGGTCGATCCAGTCCCCCACGAGCTTGACCCAGCCGTCGCCCGCGCGGGCCTGCTTCCGCACGGCCTCGACGAGATCCTCCGGCTCGACCTCGACGGCCAGGCCCGGCAGGTAGCGCCGGGTCCTCGCGAGGTGCCGGCCCGAGCGGATGATCCGGGGCAGGTCCGCGCGCTGCTGGAGCCAGCGTGTGTTGTGGACGGCGCCGGCGTCGCGGACCAGGAGCGTCCCGGCGTTGCGGTCCGCCAGGGCCTGGGATTCCGCGGTGTCCTCGGTAACGTCCCCGCCCGGGCCGAGGCCGATGTGGCAGTGTGCGTCCACGAGGCCGGGCATGACCCAGCCGTCCAGCACGAGCTCCGGCGCGGCCGCTGGCCGGCGAAAGGTCAGCCGGCCATCTACCGACCACAACCCGTAGCGGACCTGGTCCGCCGCCGTGAGGATGGGCCCGCTGAACTCGATGATGCTGGTCATGACCTAAAGCCTAGCCCTCTGGCGGGCCGCCGCCCGCGTCACACTCGACGGCCGGCCGGAGGTGCGTGGTAGCTTCGTCTACGACCACACGGGTGCCCCTGCAGGGGCTGAGATCGGGCTGACGCAGCCTGCGACCGTTGAACCTGTCCGGGTAATGCCGGCGAAGGAAGTGAGTATTTCCGTGAACTCCCAAGTGACACAGCACAGCCCTGCCCACAATGAGTCAGCCCCCACTGGGCCAGCCCAGCACGGGTCTGCCCCAAGCCAGCCTCCGGCCCCCACACAGTCGCTGAAGTCCCACTCGCTGGCCTTCAGCACGGACCCGGAGCACGGCATCCGCGTGCCGGTGACCGAGATCGCCCTGGAACCCTCCCCGGGCGGCGTCCGAAACCCGCCGTTCCGGGTCTACCGCACTGCCGGCCCGGGCAGCGATCCGGTCCGCGGGCTGGAGCCGTTCCGCACCCCCTGGATTGAGGACAGGGCGGACACCGAACCCTACGCCGGCCGCGAACGCGAGCTGCTCGACGACGGCAAATCGGCGGTGCGCCGCGGTGCCGCGTCGGCCGAGTGGCGGGGCGGCCGGCC
>NZ_KI914927.1:233541-235274 GCF_000520575.1 Arthrobacter sp. I3 | reverse complement strand
GGTGCCGCGCCGGGCCGTTGAGGGCAGGACCGTCACGCAGATGCGCTACGCCCGGGACGGTGTCATCACCCAGGAAATGCGGTTCGTCGCGCTGCGCGAGAACTGCGATGTGGAGCTGGTGCGCAGCGAGGTGGCCGCGGGCCGCGCGATCATTCCCAACAACGTCAACCATCCCGAATCCGAGCCGATGATCATCGGCAAGGCGTTCCTGGTGAAAATCAACGCCAATATCGGCAACTCCGCCGTGACCAGCTCCATCGCCGAGGAGGTCGACAAACTCCAGTGGGCCACGCAGTGGGGCGCGGACACCGTCATGGACCTCTCCACCGGGGACGACATCCACACCACGCGCGAGTGGATCATCCGCAACTCCCCCGTCCCCATCGGAACGGTCCCGATCTACCAGGCACTGGAGAAGGTCAACGGTGAGGCAAACGCCCTGACCTGGGAGATCTTCCGGGACACCGTGATCGAACAGTGCGAGCAGGGCGTGGATTACATGACCATCCACGCCGGCGTGCTGCTGCGGTATGTGCCGCTGACGGCCAACCGGGTCACCGGCATCGTGTCCCGCGGCGGTTCCATCATGGCCGGCTGGTGCCTGGCGCACCACCGGGAGAACTTCCTCTACACCCACTTCGACGAGCTGTGCGAGATCTTCGCACGCTACGACGTCGCCTTTTCCCTGGGCGACGGGCTGCGGCCCGGCGCGACGGCGGATGCCAACGACGCGGCACAGTTCGCCGAACTGGACACCCTGGCCGAGCTCACGCAGCGGGCCTGGGATTTCGACGTGCAGGTCATGGTGGAGGGCCCCGGGCACGTGCCCTTCCACCTCGTCCGGGAAAACGTGGAGCGCCAGCAGGAACTCTGCAAGGGCGCCCCGTTTTACACACTCGGGCCGCTCGTCACGGACATAGCACCGGGCTATGACCACATCACCTCGGCGATCGGCGCCACCGAGATCGCCCGCTATGGCACCGCGATGCTCTGCTACGTCACGCCCAAGGAACACCTCGGGCTGCCGAACAAGGACGATGTGAAGACGGGCGTGATCACTTACAAGATCGCGGCCCATGCCGCGGATCTCGCCAAGGGCCACCCGGGCGCCCACGAACGCGACGATGCCCTGTCCAAGGCAAGGTTCGAGTTCCGCTGGCGGGACCAGTTCGCGCTGTCCCTGGACCCGGTCACGGCCGAGGCTTTCCACGATGAGACGCTTCCCGCGGAGCCGGCCAAGACAGCCCACTTCTGCTCGATGTGCGGTCCGAAGTTCTGCTCCATGCGGATCAGCCAGGACATCCGGGACGAATACGGTTCAGCTGATTCGCAGGCGGCCCTGGCGCAGATGGCGGCCGGAATGCGGGCGAAGAGCAACGAGTTCCTCGCCTCGGGCGGCAAGGTCTACCTGCCGCAGCCCTCGGTGGGGGGACCCGCAGCTTCCTAGGAGGCCCGGGCGTGCTGGTGCCGGCTGACTTCGGCGATGTAGGAGCGGATGGCCCGGTCCCCTTCGGCTGAATCCTGGGGCCGGTGCCCTCCTGGTGCCGTGCGGTGCAGGGCGCCGGTCTCGCGCAGGTAACCGGCGATTTCCTCATACAGCGGTTCCCAGCCGCCGGTCAGGACCAGGGTCGGCACGCCCGGCACGATCTGCAGCGGGGCTTCCCACGGCGGCGCCTGCAGGCGGAGCCGGCGCGCAGCCCGGAGGGCCTCCGGCGTCGTGGCCCCGGGGGCGT
>NZ_KI914927.1:229600-233441 GCF_000520575.1 Arthrobacter sp. I3 | reverse complement strand
GGCGGAGCCGGCGCGCAGCCCGGAGGGCCTCCGGCGTCGTGGCCCCGGGGGCGTCCGCCGCGAACGCGCGGCGGATGAACTCCCGCTGGAAGTCGTCGTCGCTGAGGTTGTGGCGGACGTCGAAGAGCGGCTGCATCAGGGCCCGGTGCGCGGCGGTGGCCGGGAGTTCCGCGGTCAGGGACAGGCAGGCCGGTTCCACCAGGGTCAGCGACTGGACGAGGTCGGGCCGTTCGACGGCGGCCATCATCGCGGCGATCGCGCCCTGCGAATGGGCCACCACGTGGCCGCCGGCCTCGCCGCGGCCGTCGTCTGCCAGCGAGGCGAGCACGATGGCGGAGTCGGCGGCGAAGTTGGATTCGAGCGGTTCCGCGACGGCGTCAAACCCGTGCCGCCGCAGGAACAGGGCGTCGTAGTCCAGCGCCATTCCGTGCTGTTTTGGCCACGCGGCGGCGCCGAAGCTGCCGTCCCCATGGACGAAGACTACGCGCTGCTTGAACATTGTCTAACCCTATGGCACTTCAGTGCTGATGCCGCCGGCGACACAGTGCCCGCGGCCGTCAGCACTTATGGCTACTTGCTGCCGCCGAGGAACTTGTCGAAACCCTTGGGCAGGTTCAGCTGGGACGGATCGAAGTCGCCGCCCTGCTGGCCAAACGACGCGCCGGTGGGCAGCGCCTTTGGGCCGGCGGCACGCCGGGCCTCGGCGTCGCGCAGTTCCTGCGCCGCCTTGGCCGGGTTGCCGGAGCGGGCCTTCTTCTTGGGCGCGGATTTGGCTCCCTTGCGGGCTCCGCCCCCGCCGCCCATGCCGGGCATTCCCGGCATGCCGGGCATCCCGCCGCCGGCGGCCATCTTCTTCATCATCTTCTGGGCCTGGGCAAAACGTTCCAGCAGTCCGTTGACCTCAGAGACGTGCACGCCGGAACCGCGGGCAATACGGGCCCGGCGGGAGCCGTTGATGATCTTCGGAGCCACACGCTCGTGCGGGGTCATCGAGCGGACAATGGCCTCGACGCGGTCGATCTCGCGCTCGTCGAACTGCTCCAGCTGCTGGCGGATGTTCTGCGCGCCCGGCATCATCATGAGCATCTTCTTCATGGAGCCCATGTTGCGGATCTGCTGCATCTGGGCGAGGAAGTCATCGAGGGTGAAGTCTTCCTGGTCGGCGAACTTCTTCGCCATCCGGGCGGCTTCATCCTTGTCCCAGGACTTCTCGGCCTGCTCGATCAGGGTGAGGACGTCACCCATGTCGAGGATGCGCGAGGCCATGCGGTCCGGGTGGAAGAGCTCGAAGTCGTCCACGCCTTCGCCCGTGGAGGCGAACATGACCGGTTTGCCGGTCACCGACGCGACAGAGAGCGCGGCGCCGCCGCGGGCGTCGCCGTCGAGCTTGGAGAGCACGATGCCGGTGAAGTTGACGCCCTCATCGAAGGCCAGGGCCGTGTTGACGGCGTCCTGGCCGATCATGGAGTCGATCACGAACAGGACTTCGTTCGGGACGATCGCACGGCGGATCTGGCGCGCCTGCTCCATCATGTCGGCGTCGACGCCGAGACGGCCGGCGGTGTCCACGATCACGACGTCGTGGAGGGTGCGCTTGGCTTCCTCGACGCCGGCGCGGGCGACGGCGACAGGGTCGCCGGCAGGGTGGTCCAGCTCGGTGGACGTGGCGCCCGGGTGCGGGGCGAAGACGGGCACGCCCGCGCGCTGGCCGACCACCTGCAGCTGGGTGACGGCGTTGGGGCGCTGGAGGTCGCAGGCCACCAGCATCGGGCTGTGGCCCTGGGACTTGAGCCACTTGGACAGCTTGCCGGCCAGGGTGGTCTTGCCGGCGCCCTGGAGGCCGGCAAGCATGATGATGGTGGGTCCGGTCTTCGCCAGGCGGATCCGGCGGGTCTCGCCGCCGAGGATCTCGACGAGTTCCTCGTTGACGATCTTCACGATCTGCTGGCTCGGGTTCAGCGCCCCGGAGACCTCGGCGCCGAGGGCACGCTCGCGCACGCGGCCGGTGAACTCCCGGACCACGGGCACAGCGACATCGGCGTCCAGGAGGGCACGCCGGATCTCGCGGACTGTGGCGTCAACGTCCGCCTCGGTCAGGCGGCCCTTGCCACGCAGATTCTTGAAGGTTGCTGTCAACCGGTCAGAGAGTGAATTGAACACGCGCCGTGCACTTCTTTCAGTGGATCTACAGGTGGCGGCCGGTGCGGCACGCCAGCGTCGCGACTGGTATTCGCCTGGACGAACCGCCTCGACAACAGGACTCGACTATCTAGGGTACCAAGATGCGCCTTCAAGATGGCATGCTGGCGTAGGTGACCAGCCAAACAACTGTAAAAACCCTGCTCATCCTGGGCGCTTCCGGCGATCTCACCGGAAGGCTCCTGTTACCGGGGCTTGCCCGCCTGGTGTCCCGGGGCCGCGCCGACGGCCTCACCCTGGCGGGAGCGGGATCGGACCCCTGGACGCCGGAGCAGTGGCTTGGCCGGATCGAGGAGTCCTTCGCGGACGAGGACTCCAAGGCCGACGCCCACGGCAAGCGGGAGCTCAAGCGGATCCGCAAGGAGAGCACCTACCACCAGCTCGATGTCACGGCCGAGGGCCAGCTCGCCGGGCTCCTGGCGCAACTGGAGGGGCCCGTGGCGGTCTACTTCGCCCTGCCGCCGCGGGTCAGCCAGCTCGCTTGCGAGGCCCTGGCGCCGGAGGACGTGCCCGCCGGCACCCGGCTGGTCATGGAGAAGCCGTTCGGCTCCGACGAGCAGTCGGCGCGCCACCTGAACAAGACGCTGGCCGCGCTGGTCCCGGAAGACCACATCCACCGCGTGGACCACTTCCTCGGCAAGGCAACGGTCCTGAACATCCTTGGCCTGCGCTTCGCGAACACGTTCCTGGAGCCGGTGTGGAACCGGCAGAACATCGAAAAAATCGAGATCATCTTCGACGAGGACCTCGCCCTCGAAGGCCGCGCCCGCTACTACGACGGCGCCGGGGCGCTCCGCGACATGATCCAAAGCCACCTGCTTCAGATCATGGCCCTCATGGCAATCGAGCCGCCGGCATCCGTGGACGAACGCGATCTCCGCGATGCCGTGGCCACCGTACTGCGGGCCAGCAGCATCAAGGCCCCCTACCGCCAAAGCAGCCGCCGGGCCCGGTACACGGCGGGTTCGATCAACGGCCGGGACATTCCGGACTACGCCAAGGAGGAGGGCGTGGACGCGTCCAGGGGTACTGAAACCCTCGCCGAGGTGCAGGTGGAGATCGACAACTGGCGCTGGCAGGGCGTGCCGTTCATCCTGCGCTCGGGCAAGGCGCTGGGCCAGAAACGCAAGGAGGCCGTGGTGACCTTCCGGCCGGTGCCGCACCTTCCGAAGGGGTTCACCGGTGTGGACGCCCCCAACCAGCTGCGGATCGGCTTTGGCCCGGACACGCTGCAGTTCGACGTCGACGTGAACGGACCGGGCAATGTCCTGAGCCTGGACCGGGCCACGCTGCAGGCCGAACTGAGCGCCTCCGAACTCCTCCCCTACGGTGAAGTGCTCGAGGGCGTGCTGACCGGGGATCCGCTGCTCTCGGTGCGGGCGGACACGGCCGAGGACTGCTGGCGCATCCTGGCACCGGTGCTGAAATCCTGGACCGCCGGACATGTCCCGCTGGAGGAATATCCGGCCGGGACCCCGGGGCCGGAGGGCTGGCCGGCCTAGATTCGTCGCGGCAGGGCCCGCGCGGATCCGGCGGTGCGCCGGAGCCGACCAGGCAGCAACGACACAGCAGCAACGACACAGCAGCAACGACCAGGCAGCAACGACACAGCGGGCCGGATACCTTCTCAGGTATCCGGCCC
>NZ_KI914927.1:228448-229500 GCF_000520575.1 Arthrobacter sp. I3 | reverse complement strand
TTCTCAGGTATCCGGCCCGCTGTGTCAGTGCCGTGTCAACGCCGCTGTGTCTGTTGGCTCTAGCGGCATGGAGCGGGGAGCAACTAGATCGCTGCCGAACCACGCTCTCCGGTACGGACCCTGACAGCTTCGAACACATCCATCGTCCATACTTTGCCGTCGCCGGCCCGGCCGGTGTTGGAACTGGCGATGATGACATCCAGGATGTCGTCCGCCTGTTCGTCGGTGGCCAGGACTTCCACCCGGATCTTTGGCAGCAGGTCCACGTTGTACTCGGCCCCGCGGTACACCTCGGTGTAGCCGCGCTGCCGGCCGTAGCCGCTGGCTGCGCTGACCGTGAGGCCCTGCACACCGTAGGCTTCCAGGCCTTCGCGAATAGCCTCAAGCTTTTCCGGTCGGACGATTGCCGTGATCAGTTTCATGCCCCCACACTTTCCTTGCCCGTTGCGTTCTGCTTGCCGTTGGACGCGGCGTCCACCGGCACTTCGGCGGCTGTGCCTTCCTCCTGCGGCTCGCCGCCCATCGGCTTGCCCGTGATCAGTTCGTGCAGCGGCTGGAAGCTGCACGCCGCTGTGTCTGTTGGCTCTAGCGGCATGGAGCGGGGAGCAACTAGATCGCTGCCGAACCACGCTCTCCGGTACGGACCCTGACAGCTTCGAACACATCCATCGTCCATACTTTGCCGTCGCCGGCCCGGCCGGTGTTGGAACTGGCGATGATGACATCCAGGATGTCGTCCGCCTGTTCGTCGGTGGCCAGGACTTCCACCCGGATCTTTGGCAGCAGGTCCACGTTGTACTCGGCCCCGCGGTACACCTCGGTGTAGCCGCGCTGCCGGCCGTAGCCGCTGGCTGCGCTGACCGTGAGGCCCTGCACACCGTAGGCTTCCAGGCCTTCGCGAATAGCCTCAAGCTTTTCCGGTCGGACGATTGCCGTGATCAGTTTCATGCCCCCACACTTTCCTTGCCCGTTGCGTTCTGCTTGCCGTTGGACGCGGCGTCCACCGGCACTTCGGCGGCTGTGCCTTCCTCCTGCGGCTCGCCGCCCATCGG
>NZ_KI914927.1:225968-228348 GCF_000520575.1 Arthrobacter sp. I3 | reverse complement strand
TCGTGCAGCGGCTGGAAGCTGCCGCCGTGCCCGCCGACGCCGAACTCGTAGGCGGTCTCTGCGTGCAGGCTCAGGTCCACACCGACAACTTCCTGTTCCTGGGAAACCCGGAAGCCCATGAGCTTGTGGATCGGGAAGGCAATGATGAAGGTCATCATGGCGGTGAAGACGATGGCCATCATTGCCGCGAGGGTCTGGGCGACCAGCTGCGTGGTGCCGCCGCCGTAGAACAGGCCTGCGGCGCCCTGGGTCGGGGTGGCAAGGAAGCCGATTGCGACCGTGCCGACAACACCGGAGACGAGGTGGACGCCGACGACGTCGAGCGAGTCGTCGTAGCCGAACTTGAACTTCAGGCCGACGGCGAGCGCCGAAGCCACACCGGCCACGACGCCGAGGGCGATCGCACCCAGCGGGGAGACGTTGGCGCAGGCCGGGGTGATGGCGACCAGGCCGGCGACCACGCCGGAGGCGGCACCGAGGGAGGTCGGGTGACCGTCGCGGAAGCGCTCCACGGCGAGCCAGCCGAGCATGGCTGCGGCCGGGGCGGCCAGGGTGTTGATCCAGATCAGGCCGGCCTGCTCCACCGTCGCGGCGGCACCGGCGTTGAAGCCGAACCAGCCGAACCACAGGATTGCGGCACCGAGCATGACGAACGGAATGTTGTGCGGGCGGTGGTTCGGGTCCTTGCCGAAGCCTTTGCGGTTACCGATGATCAGGACCAGGATGAGGCCCGCGACGCCGGCGTTGATGTGGACCACGGTGCCGCCGGCGAAGTCGATGACCGGCGCGAACGTCTGGCCGAACCAGCCATTGGCGGAGAAGAGTCCGCCGCCCCAGACCATGAAGGCCATCGGCGCGTAGACCAGGGTCGCCCAGATGGGGGTGAAGACCACCCATGCGGAGAATTTGGCGCGGTCGGCGACCGCTCCGGAAATCAGGGCCACCGTGATGATCGCGAAGGTGGCCGCGTAGCCGACCTTGAGCAGGTCGGCCGGCTCGGTGAAGTTGTGCAGGCCGAAGTGGCTGAACGGGTTGGCGAAGATCTGGTAGAAGTTGTCTTCGTTGGTCGTAGCCATCGAAGCGCCCCACAGGATCCACATGATCCCGACGGTTCCAATGGCGACGAAGCTCATCATCATCATGTTCAAAGCCGACTTGGCGCGGGTCATGCCGCCGTAGAAGAATGCCAGGCCCGGGGTCATGAACAGCACGAGTGCCGCGGCGACCAGGAGCCAAACGAGACCTGCGGTGAGTTCCATGGTCTACGTCCTCTCTTGCTATTAGGTGCGGAGTAGTCCGCCGGTCCCAACGCATTTATTTGCGTTCTAGAAAGAGTTTCGCGGGGCAGTGTTTCGCTGGCGGAGGATTTACATTGCCGGGTTGTTACAAGAACCTCCCGGACGTAAATGGTGCATCTCACACTTGTTACGGTTATGTTTCAGCGGATTATTCCCGCACTTGTTGGACCCGCCGCCAGCCGGCACCGCATCTTCCCAAGGACGAACGCATTATGAGCAAGACCTCCCGCCCCGCCGGCGACGCCGCAGCCAAGGTCCCTTCCCGGGCTGCGGGCCGTTCCCGGCTGCCCCGGGACATCAAGGTGATGCTGGTGGCGGCCTTCCTGATTGCGATCGGCTTCGGCCTCGTGGCACCGGTTCTGCCCCAGTTCGCCACCACGTTCGACGTCGGGGCGACCGCGGCGGCGGTGATTGTGAGCATCTTCGCTTTCATGCGGCTCGTCTTCGCACCGGCCGGCGGTGCCCTGATCGTGAAGCTGGGCGAACGTCCGGTCTATGTGGCCGGGCTGCTGATCGTCGCGGCGTCCACGGCCGCCTGTGCTTTCGCCCAGAATTACTGGCAGCTGCTGGTCTTCCGCGGCCTCGGCGGGGCTGGTTCGGTGATGTTCACGGTGGCGTCCATGGCGCTCGTGGTCCGGCTCGCGCCGCCGGAAAGCCGCGGCCGGGTCTCCGGGGCCTATGCCTCCGCCTTCCTGATCGGCAACGTCTGCGGCCCCATCGTCGGCGGGATGCTCGCCGGCTTCGGATTGAGGGTGCCGTTCCTGGCCTACGCGGCGGCCCTGGTGCTGGCCGCCGTCGTGGTGCAAACCCAGCTCAGCCATGTCCCCGCCGCCTCGCGGCGCCCCGGCGCCACGGCCCCGGCGATGGAACTGAAGGACGCGCTGCGGGACAGCGCCTACCGCGCCGGCCTGTTTTCGAGCTTTGCCAACGGCTGGGCCACCTTCGGGGTGCGGATGGCCACAGTGCCGCTCTTCGCCGTCGTGGCGCTCGGCGCCGGTCCCGAATCGGCCGGCTGGGCCCTGGCGGTGTTTGCGGGCGGCAACGCGGTGGCACTGACGTTTTCCGGCCGGCTCGCGGACAGC
>NZ_KI914927.1:225302-225868 GCF_000520575.1 Arthrobacter sp. I3 | reverse complement strand
GCCGCAAGCCGCTCCTGCTGGCCGGGCTGCTGGTCACCGGCACCGCCACGGCGGCCATCGGGTTCACGCACCAGCTGCCCTGGTTCCTGCTCGCCTCCGCTTGCGCCGGGATCGGCTCCGGGCTGCTGGGACCGGCCCAGCAGGCTGCCATCGCCGATGTGATCGGCAACGAGCGCTCTGGCGGCCGCGTCCTGGCCGTCTTCCAGATGGCCTCGGACAGCGGCGCGATTGTCGGACCGGTGGTGGCCGGGCTGCTGGCGGACCGCCTCGGTTACGGCTGGGCTTTCGGGGTCACGGGCGGCATACTCCTGGCCGCCGCCGGGCACCGCCACGGCGGCCATCGGGTTCACGCACCAGCTGCCCTGGTTCCTGCTCGCCTCCGCTTGCGCCGGGATCGGCTCCGGGCTGCTGGGACCGGCCCAGCAGGCTGCCATCGCCGATGTGATCGGCAACGAGCGCTCTGGCGGCCGCGTCCTGGCCGTCTTCCAGATGGCCTCGGACAGCGGCGCGATTGTCGGACCGGTGGTGGCCGGGCTGCTGGCGGACCGCCTCGGTTACGGCTGGGC
>NZ_KI914927.1:220667-225202 GCF_000520575.1 Arthrobacter sp. I3 | reverse complement strand
GTCACGGGCGGCATACTCCTGGCCGCCGCCGCCGTGTGGTTGCCGGCCCGCGAAACGTTCCGCCGGCCGGCCCCGGACCGCGCCTGACCTGCGGCGTTGCCGCCACCGGTCCGCCGGGCACGTGCCTCAGCCATGACCTTGTCCCGGACCGTGCACGGGACGCTGTCCAGGACCTTCCGGTCAGCGTCGGCCGCCGCCCTTGGCTAAGCTGGGGGCACGTGCTACAAACTTCCGGAGGTAATCCCCCATGGCCAAATTCGACTCTTCCCCTGGGAAAGCCGAAAGCCCCGACCCCGCCCAACCCGCCGACGCGGGAGCCGACGCGCGAGCCAACACAGGAGCCAACGCAGGAAAGAGCGCGGGCAACAGGAAGCGCGCAGGGCTGATCGCCGGCGCAGGAATTGTCGCCGTCGCCGCAGCAGTACTGGTTCCCCTCGCCCTCGGAAACCCGACCCCGGCACCGCCGGCCGCTTCTTCCCCCGCCGCCCAGTCAGCCCCGGCACCCGCCCCGGCCGAGGTGGGACCGCCCGTCACCTATTACGCACAGCCGGGTCCGCCGGCCGGCTCGCCGCTGGAAAAGGTTGAGCCCCTCAAGGTCGATGTCTCCAATGACCTCGTGGGCACCTCCCTGAACAAGGGCATGACCGGAATTTCCCTGGAGGCCACGGATCTGGCCGATCCCGACCTCAGCAGCGACAACACGTCGATGGTCAAGCTGCTCAAGGAGATCGACCAGCCGGTCCTGCGTTTCGGCGGCAACGCCGTGGACCGGCGCTTTTTCTGGACCTCCAGCGGCGAGGCCGTCCCCGCCGACTACAAGGGCGACAAGACGCACCCGGTCAAGGCCGTGGGCCCGGCAGACTTGGTCCGGCTCAAGACCCTGCTGGACGCCGGCGACGCCAGGGTCAGCCTCACAGTGGATCTGGGCCACTACAACCCGGCGCGGGCTGCGGATATGGCCAAGAACGCCTCGGCGGTCCTCGGCGACCGGCTGCTGAGCATCACCGTGGGCAATGAGCCCAACGGCTTCGTGTTCAACGATGTGAAGTCCGGCAGCGGCTACAGCCTGGATCAGTACATTCGGGAATTGAAGGACTACGCCAACGCGATCTATGCAGTGGCGCCGAACGTGCCCATCTCCGGCCCGGGCGCGTACGACCAAAAGTGGTGGCAGCCGTTCGTCGATGCGGACCTCCCGCAGAAGAAAATCCTGACGTTCCACCACTACCCGCTCTCCAACTGTGACGGCGGCCTGCCCCAGGACTCGCCTACGTTGGCAAACGCGATGAGCCGAACGATGCATGACCGTGCCGTCAACTACCAGAAGGCGGCCCTCGCGGTGGGTCAGGCCGCGGGCCTGGAAACCTGGATTCCGGAAACCGGGATCTCGGCCTGCCCCGGCTCCAATGAGACCTCCCGTACCCACGCATCTGCGCTGTGGGCGGCAGACTATGCCCTCACCGCCGCCCAGCTGGGCATCACCCGAATCGGCTTCCACAGCTCGTTGCTGACGTGCAAAGGCGGCCCGCCCCTGTCCGCCATCTGCAGCGCCGGAGCCTACCCGTTCGGCAATGGCCAGATGTCCGGCCGGGCCAACTTCTTCGGCATCTCCATGGTGGCCGAGCTCGAGGCCGGCAAGTTCATGAAAGTGAACAGCTCCGGCGGCGGCCCGGCGTTCAGCTATGCGCTGCAGAACGCGGACGGCAGCACCAGCGTGGTGATCGTCAACGAAAACAACCCCGAAAAGTCCGCGCAGACTTTAGTCACCTTGAACCTGCCGGGCAAACCGGTCACCGGGACCATGACCCAGCTCAGCGGCCCCAGCTACGCAGCCGAAAACCAGACTGTCATCGACGGCGCCAAGACCGAGCCCAAGCCCCTCGCCAAGCGCGCCACGGTGCCGGGGTTCGCGTACAAGTCCCAGACCCAGCAGTTCAAGCTGACGGCCGGCACAGTGACGGTCCTGACCTTCAAGTACTAGCCACTCGAACAAGGAGTGCCCCGGTCCTGTCTGAACTGGCCAGACAGGACCGGGGCACTCTTTTCGTTGGGGTGCGTGCTAGTTCAGCAGCGCGTCCACGAAACCTTCGGCGTCGAACGGCGCGAGGTCGTCGGCGCCTTCGCCCAGCCCGATCAGCTTCACCGGGACTCCGAGGGATTTCTGGATGGCGACGACGATGCCGCCCTTGGCGGTGCCGTCCAGCTTGGTCAGGACGATTCCGGTGATGTTCACGACCTCGGAGAACACCCGGGCCTGGTTGAGTCCGTTCTGGCCGGTGGTGGCGTCCAGGACCAGCAGCACCTCGTCCACCTCGGCCAGCTTTTCGATGACCCGCTTGACCTTGCTGAGCTCGTCCATGAGGCCCACCTTGTTCTGCAGGCGCCCCGCGGTGTCGATCATGACGACGTCGACTTCCTGGTCGATGCCGGCCTTGACGGCCTCGTAGGCCACCGAGGCCGGGTCCGCGCCGTCGATGTCCGACTTCACGGTGGGCACGCCGACGCGCTGGCCCCAGGTGGCCAGCTGCTCGGCGGCGGCGGCGCGGAAGGTGTCCGCCGCGCCCAGCAGCACGTCCTTGTCCTCGGCCACGAGCACGCGGGCCAGCTTGCCCACGGTGGTGGTCTTGCCAACGCCGTTGACGCCGACAACCATCATGACGGCGGGCTTGTCGCCGTGGCGCTCGACGTTCAGGCTCCGGTCCATGGTCGGATCCACGAGCTTGATGAGTTCCTCCCGGAGCAGGGCCTTGACGTGCTCAGGGTCCCGCGTGCCCATCACCTTGACGCGTTCGCGGAGCGAGTCCACGAGCTGCATGGTCGGTTCGGTGCCGAGATCGGCCAGCAGCAGGGTTTCCTCGACTTCATCCCAGACGTTTTCATCGATCTTGTCCGCCGAGAGCAGGGCCAGGAGCCCCTTGCCCAGGATGTTGTTGGACTTGACCAGCCGCTCGCGCAGCCGCATCAGCCGCCCGGCCACCGGCAGCGGGGTTTCCACCGGGACGGTTTCCAGCCCGGCTGCGTCGTCCGGAACTTCGAGGGTTGGTTCTTCGAGTTCGACGCCGTCCGGCGAGGTCCGTGCCGGTGCCGGCGCCTGCGCGGGACGGTCCTCCACAAGGGTTCCGGCTCCCGGGGCCTGCACGGGGTCGTTTGCGTCACGCGGGCCGGTGTAGGTCTTGGCGCTCTTCCGGGTCTTCATGAGCACCGGGATCAGCACACCGAGGACCACCAGGACAGCGAAAATGGGCAGAATGATGGGGAGGATATCGTTCACTCCCCTAGCTTCTCACAAACCCCAAATGGGCCGTGGCCAGCGCTTTTGTTGCGCGCGGACGCCGTCGTGCCGGGACCTGGACGTTTGCCTAGATCTCCGCACTGAGCCGCTGGCTGATCACCGTGGAGACTCCGTCGCCGCGCATTGTGACGCCATAGAGGGCGTCGGCGACTTCCATGGTTCGTTTCTGGTGCGTGATGACGATCAGCTGGCTGGATTCGCGGAGTTCTTCGAAGATGGTGATGAGCCGGCCCAGGTTGGTGTCATCAAGCGCGGCCTCGACCTCGTCCATGACGTAGAAGGGAGAGGGCCGTGCCTTGAAGATGGCCACCAGCAGCGCCACGGCCGTCAGGGAGCGTTCGCCGCCGGAAAGCAGCGAGAGCCGCTTGATTTTCTTGCCGGCCGGGCGGGCTTCGACCTCGATGCCGGTGGTGAGCATGTCGGTGGGGTCGGTCAGGACCAGCCGGCCCTCGCCGCCGGGGAACAGCCGGGCGAAGACGCGGACAAACTGCCGGGAGGTGTCCTCGAACGCCTCGGCGAAGACCTTCTGGACGCGGTCGTCGACTTCCTTGATGATGTCCAGCAGGTCTTTGCGGCTGGACTTCAGGTCTTCGAGCTGGCTGCTGAGGAACTGGTGGCGCTCCTCAAGCGCGGCGAACTCCTCGAGCGCCAGCGGGTTGACCTTCCCCAGGGCCGCGAGGTCGCGTTCGGCGCGCTTGAGCCGTTTTTCCTGTTCCGCACGGACGAAGGGCTTGCCGTCGGAAATCTCGCGTCCGTCCTCGTCCACCGGGGCGCGCAGTGCGGCCCATTTGTCCGCCGAGTCGCCGGCAGGGACCGGGACGGGCAGGTCCGGTCCGTAGTCGGCCACGAGCTGCCCGGCAGTCAGCCCGAGCTCCTCCACACTCTTCAGTTCCAGCGCCTCGATCCGCAGCCGCTGCTGCGTGCGGGCGAGCTCGTCGCGGTGCACGGAGTCGGTGAGTTCGGCCAGTTCTCGGGCCAGCGCGTCGTTGCCGCTGCGGACCCCGGCCAGTTCAAGGTCCATGGCGTCCTTGCGTTCCTCGGCACTGTCCCGCTCGCGGCGCGCCAGTTCCACGGACACGTCGATGAATCCGATGACCTGCTGCACGGCGACGCCGAGCGCAACGCCCGCCAGGCCCAGGACGCCCTCCTGTCCCACATCGATGTTGATCCGGCGCGCGTCCATGTGCCCGGCTCCACCGATGACTTCGACAGCCCGGACGACGCCGCGGACGACTATGCCCGG
>NZ_KI914927.1:208376-220567 GCF_000520575.1 Arthrobacter sp. I3 | reverse complement strand
CGGCCGCCGAGCACGCCGCGGACATGTCCGACGACAGGCCGGAACAGCCTGCGCGGCTCCCCCGCCTGGACATCGTCCTCCTCGGTGTGGGGCCGGACGCGCACGTCGCCTCGCTCTTCCCGGAGCAGGCCGGCATCCGGGAGAAGGAACTGACTGTCGTGGGCGTCCGCAACTCCCCCAAGCCGCCGCCGGCGCGGGTGTCGCTGACGTTGCCGGCGATCAACACGGCATCCGAGGTGTGGATGGTGGTGGCCGGTGACGACAAGGCCGGCGCCGTAGGGCTCGCCCTGGCCGGGGCCAATCCCGTGCAGGTGCCCGCCGCGGGGCCGCGCGGCCGCCGGGAAACGCTGTGGCTGATTGACGAGGACGCGGCCTCACGGGTCCCGGAGCAGCTCGTCCGGAAGGGTCCGTCCGGAGCGTAGACGTTCCAGCGCTCCAGCCAGCACGTCCTCGGCGTCCTGGCTGGAGCGCCGCTCTTTAACGTATTCCAGATGCGTCTTGAAGCCCTCTGTTGGCGTCTCCTCCAGGGCAAACTTTGATTCGTCGCGGGTTGCGGTGCCGCCGCAGCGCCGGCAGTCCCAAACTCCGGGGATCTGTTCTTCCGGCAGCTGTGCGAACACGAGCGAGGTTTCATGGCCCTTGGCGCACCGGAAAGCTACACGAATACGGGGCTGGCGTACGCCGGCCCCGTTCAGTGGTTCATGGCGGGGAGTGGCCCCCTCGGTGGCGCCCACACGGATTCCTTTGAATCCGGAAGCAGAATGCAGCATCGGGAACTCCTGGCTACGTAGCTGGTGGAAGTGCAAGACGACAGCCACAGTGTAGTTCGTGAGTTCCCGATGCCGGGAGGGCCATAAGGACCCCATATGAAGTTTTCGAAACGGGCGTCCTAGGAATCGGCGCCTGTGCTGAACCGCATAAGCAGCCCGAGGGCGATGATCACCACGCCCCAGGTGATTCCCAGGATGACCGTGAACCGGTTGAGGTTCCGTTCCGCGACGCCGGAGGAGCTCAGCCCCGAGCTCATGCCGCCGCCGAACATGTCGGACAGGCCGCCTCCGCGTCCCTTATGGAGCAGGATGAGCAACGTCAGCAGGAGGCTGGTGATGCCCAGGAGGACCTGCAGAATGACATGAAGAACGTCCACGACGGCCTTTCAGAAGGATTGGATTGCGGGGGTCAGGCTGTGTCCGGACTAATCCGTCAACAGGTGACTCTCGAACCTGACAATATTAGCAAACTCGGCAGCGTCCAGGCTGGCACCGCCGACCAGCAAGCCGTCGACGTCGCGCTCCTTCAGGATCGAGGCCGCGTTGTTGGCCTTGACCGAGCCGCCGTACAGCAGGCGGGTCTTGGCGGCGACGTCTGCTCCGAAGAGGGTGGACAGTTCGGCACGGATGGCGGCGCACATTTCCTGCGCGTCTTCCGGGCCTGCGACCTCGCCGGTGCCGATGGCCCACACGGGCTCGTAGGCAACCACGAGCTCGGCGGCCTGCTCCGGGGTGAGGCCTTCGACGCCGGCGCGCAGCTGGGCGAGGGTGTGGTCCACGTGGGTGCCGGCCTGCCGGATCTCCAGGCCTTCACCGACGCAGAGGACCGGGGTGATGCCGTGCCGGAAGGCGGCTTTGGTCTTGGCGTTGAGCACGGCGTCGGACTCGTTGTGGATGGTGCGGCGTTCGCTGTGGCCGACCAGGACGTAGCTGCAGGCAAGCTTGGCGAGGAACTGGCCGGAAATGTCTCCCGTGTAGGCGCCGGAGTCGAACTGGGAAAGGTCCTGGCCGCCGTAGACGACGGCGAGCTCGTCGCCCTGGACCAGGGTCTGGACGCCGCGGAGATCCGTGAACGGCGGGAAGACGGCGACCTCCACCCGGCTGTAGTCGTGCTTGGCGTCGGACAGGGTCCACGCGAGCTTCTGCAGGAGGGTGATGCCCTGGACGTGGTCCATGTTCATCTTCCAGTTGCCGGCGATGAAGGGCTTGCGGTCGAATTTACCGTTGGTTGACGTGGTCACGTGATCTCCAGGAGTTCTTGGTGTGTGGGAGCAGCCGGCAGGGCGCCCGGTTCCCTGCGGAGGGCGCCCTGCCGGCTCAAATGCCGGTGCTTTTAGCGGTCAGTGCTTCTAACGGTCCAGGACGCTCAGGCCGGGGAGTTCCTTGCCTTCAAGGTACTCCAGGCTTGCGCCGCCGCCGGTGGAAATGTGGCCGAACGCCTCATCGGCGAAGCCGAGTGTCCGGACCGCTGCCGCCGAGTCGCCGCCGCCAACCACGGTGAACGCGTCCGTCTCGGTCAGGGCCTGGGCGATGGCCCGGGTACCGCCGGCGAAGGCCGCGAATTCGAACACGCCCATGGGCCCGTTCCAGAACACCGTCCGGGCGCCCTTGATCCGTTCCGCAAAGGCCGCTGCCGAGACCGGCCCGATGTCCAGCCCGATGCCCTGGGCTCCGAAGCTGCCCGACTCGATGGCGTCGGCGGCAACGGTCTCGTGCTCGGCGTCGGCGGCGAACTTGCCCGCCACCACAACATCGGTGGGCACGACGAACTCGGTACCGGCGTCGGCAGCGCGCTTCAGGTAGTCCTGGACAACCGGGATCTGGTCCTCTTCGAGCAGGCTGCCCGCGACCTTGTGACCCGCGGCGGCGAGGAAGGTGAACAGCATGCCGCCGCCCACCAGGATCGTGTCCGCCTTGCCCAGGAGGTTGTCGATCACAGCGAGCTTGTCGGAGACCTTGGAACCGCCGAGGACAACGACGTAGGGCCGCTGGGTGTCCGTGGTGAGCTTGCGCAACACCTCGACCTCCGTGCGGACAAGGTCGCCCTGGTAGGACGGCAGCCGCGTGGCGACGTCGTACACGCTGGCGTGCTTGCGGTGCACCGCACCGAAGGCATCATCGACGAAGGCGCCGTTGTCGCCGGTGAGGGCGATCAGCTCGTCCGCGAAGGCGCCGCGCTCGGCGTCGTCCTTGGAGGTCTCCCGCGCGTCGAAGCGCACGTTTTCCAGGACCAGCACTTCGCCGTCCTGCAGCGCAGCGGAGAGCTCCTTGGCCGACTCGCCGACGGTGTCGGTGGCAAGTGAGACCTTGAACCCGGCAAGCTCGGCCAGCCGTGCGGCTGCGGGCTTGAGGGAGTACTTCTCCTCCGGGGCGCCCTTGGGGCGGCCGAGGTGTGCTGTGACCAGCACGCGGGCACCGGCGTCCGTGAGCTTCGCCAGCACTGGCAGGGAGGCCTTAATGCGGCCGTCGTCAGTCACTGTAGAGCCGTCGAGCGGCACGTTCAGGTCACTTCTGACCAGAACGTACCGCCCGCGGACACCATCAGCGATCAGTTCGTTGAGGGTGTGAAATGTCATGAGTCTTACCCTAGCCCAGCTTGGACGCTACAAGCTCCGTGAGGTCCACGAGGCGGTTGGAGTAACCCCACTCGTTGTCATACCAGGACACAACCTTGACCTGGTCGCCGATCACCTTGGTCAGGCCGGAATCGAAGATGGACGAAGCCGGGTCGCCGACGATGTCGGAGGAGACGATCGGCTCGTCGGTGTAGGTCAGCAGGCCCCTGAGCTCCTCGGTCTCCGATGCTGCCTTGAGGGCGGCGTTGACTTCGGCGACCGTGGTCTCGCGGGAAACCGTGACGGTCAGGTCCGTGGCGGAGCCGGTGGGAACGGGCACGCGGATGGCGTAGCCGTCGAGCTTGCCCTTGAGCTCCGGCAGGACCAGGCCGATTGCCTTGGCGGCACCGGTGGAGGTGGGCACCATGTTGATGGCGGCGGCGCGGGCGCGGCGGAGGTCCTTGTGCGGGCCGTCCTGCAGGTTCTGGTCGGCGGTGTAGGCGTGGATGGTGGTCATCAGGCCACGCTCGATGCCGAAGGCGTCATTGATGACCTTGGCCAGCGGGCCGAGGCAGTTGGTGGTGCAGGAGGCGTTGGAGATGATGTGGTGCGTGGCGTTGTCGTACAGGCCGTCATTGACGCCCATCACGATCGTGATGTCCTCATCCGACGCGGGGGCGGAGATCAGGACCTTCTTGGCGCCGGCGTCGATGTGCTTCTGCGCATCGGCGGCCTTCGTGAAGAAGCCGGTGGACTCGATGACGATGTCGACGCCGAGCTCGCCCCAAGGCAGCTTCGCGGGGTCACGTTCGGCGAGGACCTTGATGATGTTGCCGTCGACGACGATGTTGCCGTCCTTGACCTCGATGGTTTCGGCCAGGCGGCCGCCCACGGAGTCGTACTTGAAGAGGTGAGCGAGGGCTTCCGGGCTGGTGAGGTCGTTGACCGCAACGATCTCGAGGTCTGCGCCCTGTGCGAGGGCGGCGCGGAAGTAGTTGCGGCCGATACGGCCAAAGCCGTTGATGCCAATACGGGTCGTCACGTTTTCAGTCTCCTTGGTGCTCTTGCGAGCACGACTAGTTGAGAAGGCGTTCAAGCCAACTAACAGATCCCGCACGCCATTGGGCAGAGATAATTACCAGATCGGAGGGCGACCAGCCACATTGCTGAAGGCTAACCGCCTTCCGTGATCCATCTTACGTTTAACCGGGACTGCCCCCGCAAGTGCAGGGGCAGTCCGTCCACATTTCGGGCCGAAGGGCCCGTAATGTGAGGTTTGTTACAAACGGAAGTCGATTCCGTGACCCTGTGCAGGGTATAGGGACCTGCCTAGAGGGTGATGAGACCCGTCGCGTTCTTGCGCGCGGCGTCGAAGCGCTTGGCGACGTCGGCCCAGTTCACGATGTTCCAGAAGGCCTTGACGTAGTCAGCCTTGACGTTGACGTAGTCCAGGTAGAAGGCGTGCTCCCACATGTCCAGCATCAGCAGCGGGGTGGTGCCGAGTGCGACGTTGCCCTGCTGATCGTAGAGCTGCTCGATGACCAGGTTGCCGCCGATGGGCTCGTAGGCCAGGAAGCCCCAGCCGGAGCCCTGCAGGCCCAGTGCCGCGGCGCTGAACTGCGCACGGAACGCGTCGAACGAACCGAAGGCGTCGTCAATGGCCGCCGCGAGCTCGCCCTCGGGCTTGTCGCCACCGTCCGGTGAGAGGTTCTTCCAGAAGACGGAGTGGTTGATGTGCCCGCCGGTGTGGAACGCGAGGTCCTTGGAGAGGCGGTTGATGTTGGCGAAGTCGCCCTTTTCGCGCGCCTCGGCCAGCTGGGCCAGGGCGTTGTTGGCGCCGGCCACATAGGCGGCGTGGTGCTTGCTGTGGTGCAGCTCCATGATCTTCGCGGAGATGTGCGGTTCCAGCGCTGCGTAGTCATAGTCGAGCTCGGGCAGTACGTACTCGGTCACAAATTCCTCCAATGTCGTGGACGGGTTGTCCGGTTCGGTAACTCTTTCGATCGTGCATCCGGATGCGGGGCATCCGGAAAATTGCGGTGGGATCCAACGGCGACAACCAGCCGCCGCTCCCGGATATTTCATTCCCCGGGATATTCCTGCTGTTGATTCTAGGGGCGGGCTAGTCGTCGAGCATTTCCGGCGTCACATTGGCTTCCGTGCCCGGGATGCCGAGGTCCTGGGCCCGTTTGTCCGCCATGGCCAGCAGCCGGCGGATCCGGCCGGCGATGGCGTCCTTGGTCATGACGGGGTCGGCGAGCCGGCCCAGCTCGTCCAGGCTGGCCTGTTTGTGCGCGACCCGGAGCTCACCGGCATACTTCAGGTGGTCCGGGACGTCGTCGCCCAGGATTTCCAGGGCGCGGTCCACCCGGGCACCGGCGGCCACGGCGGCCTGCGCGGAACGGCGCAGGTTCGCGTCATCGAAGTTGGCGAGCCGGTTGGCCGTGGCGCGGACTTCCTTGCGCATGCGGCGTTCTTCCCAGACCATCAGCGCGTCGTGGGCGCCCATGCGCGTCAGCAGCGCGGCGATCGTGTCGCCGTCGCGGATCACCACGCGGTCCACTCCCCTGACCTCGCGGGCCTTGGCCTGGATGCCCAGGCGGCGGGCGGCGCCGACGAGGGCCAGGGCCGATTCGGGGCCGGGGCAGGTGACTTCCATGGCCGAGGAGCGGCCGGGCTCGGTGAGCGAGCCGTGGACCAGGAACGCGCCGCGCCAGACAGCTTCGGCGTCCGCGGCGGAGCCGTTCACCACTACCGACGGAAGGCCGCGCACGGGGCGCCCCCGCGCGTCCAGGAGTCCGGTCTGGCGGGCGAGGGCCTCACCGTCGCGCACCACCCGCACCACGTAGCGGCTGCCGCGGCGCAGGCCGCCGCCGGAGACGACGATGATCTCGCTCTGGTGGCCATACACCTCGGCGATGGCGGCGCGCAGCCGCCGGGCGGTCGATGCGAGGTCGACTTCGGCCTCGATCACAATCCGGCCCGAGATGATGTGCAGCCCGCCGGCGAAGCGGAGCATCGCCGATACCTCGGCCTTGCGGACTGAGGACTTCTTGATATCCAGACGGGAAAGTTCTTCCTTGACTGATGCTGTCAGTGCCATGGCACCTTTCCTAACTATTCCCGAAAATATCGTGATACGCCGTCGCCAGCCGCAACGGATCGTGGACCGGACGGCGACCAGACGCCCCCACTTTACCCAAGACCACCTCGGCACCGAGCATTCCTGCCGCCGCCTCGAAGTCGGGCAGGTTCTGCACCGACGCCGGGTCGGCCAGGATGACGTCGATCGTGAACTCCGGCGCGTATTCGCGCAGCACCCGGAGGTGGTCGGCGGCGGACATGCCGGCCGTCTCCTTGGTATCTGTGGCCAGGTTCATGGTCAGGCACCGGCGGGCAGCCGTGTTGGCGAGGGCCTCGCGCATTTCGGGCAGCAACAGGTGCGGCAGCACGGACGTGTACCAGGAGCCCGGCCCGAGGATCACCCAGTCGGCCAGCTCGATCGCCGTCAGTGCCTCGGTGCAGGCCGGAGCGTTCTCAGGCAAGAGCCGGACGTGCTCCAGGGACCCTGCCACCGCGCACTTGGCCTGGCCGGTGAGCGTCTGCAGTGCCGTGGCGCCGTCCGGGGCGGTGACCCGGACCTGGCCCTCGATGGTCAGCGGGACGCTGGACATCGGCAGGACTTCGCCGCGCGCGCCGAGCAGGGCGCCGGCCCACTTCAGGCCTGCGACGGTGTCGCCCAGGAGCTCCCAGAGCGTGACGATCAGGAGGTTGCCCATCGCGTGCTCATCGAGGGAGCCGCCGCGGCCTTTGCCGGGGGCGAAGCGGTGCTGCATGACGTCGCGCCACGTGCGGCCCCAGTCGGTGTCGTCGCACAGCGCGGACAGGGCCATCCGGAGATCACCGGGCGGCAGGACGCCGTACTCTTCGCGGAGCCGGCCGGAGGATCCGCCGTCGTCCGCGACCGTGACGACCGCGGTGAGTTCGGAGGTCAGCAGGCGCAGGGCCGACAGCGAGGCGGAGAGGCCGTGGCCGCCGCCGAGCGCGACGACGGAGGGGCCTTTGTCCTGCTGGCTGGCGAAGGCCGCGCTGGCGGGCGGGACAAGGGGCAGCGGGCCGGTCAGCAGCGCCATTACTCGCGGCCCAGGTCCCGGTGCGTCGTGGTCACCGTGACGCGCGGATACTGCGCCAGCCTCCGGGAGAGCTCGACGGCGACCGCCACGGAGCGGTGCTTGCCGCCGGTGCAGCCCACGGCGATGGTGGCGTAGTGCTTGTTCTCCCGCCGGTACCCGTCCAGGACAGGTTCAAGGGCCAGGACGTAGCGTTCCACGAAGTCGCTGACGCCCTGGGCCTCCAGCACGTAGTCGCTGACGTCCTTGTCCAGTCCGGTGTGCGGGCGCAACTGCGGCACCCAGTGCGGGTTGGGGATGAAGCGGGCATCGGCCACGAAGTTGGCGTCCACCGGCAGCCCGTACTTAAAGCCAAAGCTCATGACGTTCAGCCGCAGCGCCACCGGCCCGGTCTCGCTGAAGAGTTCGGTGATGGCGGTGGCGAGGCCATGGACGTTGAGGGAGGACGTGTCCAGGACGATGTCGGCGGTGTCCTTCAATTCACGGACCAGCTCGCGTTCGGCGGCGATGCCGTCCAGGATCCGGCCGCCGCCCTGGAGCGGGTGGGGCCTGCGGCCCTGCTCGAAGCGGCGCACCAGGACGTCGTCGTTGGCGTCGAGGAACAGCACGCGGAAGCTCACGCCCGTGGCTTCCAGGGCGCGGAGCGCCGCGCGCATGTCGACGAACAGTTCCTTGCTCCGGACGTCCATCACGACGGCGAGCTTGGACATGGAGTGCGGCGTCCGGGACACCAGTTCGGCGAGCGTGCCGAGCATCTGCGGCGGCAGGTTTTCCACGACATACCAGCCATGGTCCTCAAGGGCGTCCGAGGCGGTGCTGCGGCCGGCTCCCGACATTCCGGTCACCACGAGCAGTTCAGCCTCGACGGGTTTGACGGGTGTCATGCCGTCCGCATCCGTCTCGGATCCTGCCGTCGACTCTGCCATCAGTGAAGCCCCATCTCTGCCTGTGCGATTTGCTGTTTGTCAGGTTTGCGCTCCGGCCGCGGTGATGCCGCTGCCGTGCCGTACCCAAGTCCTTACCCTAACTAAGTTTGGCGGCACTAGCTAAGCGTCGAGGATTTCGCCGGTGGTCATGTTGACGGCAGGAACCGTGGCGGCTTCCTCGACGCCGCCGCCAGCGAAGTGCCGGACGATCGCGGCGGCCAGGGACGGGCCAATCCCCTTGGCGCCGGTGAGTTCATCCTGCGTCGCGGCTTTGATCCCCTTGACGGAGCCGAACTCCGCCAGGAGGGCCTTGCGCTTGGATTCGCCCAGCCCGGGCACGCTGTCCAGGGCGGAGGCCGTCATGGCCTTGCCGCGCTTTTGCCGGTGGAAGGTGATGGCGAAGCGGTGGGCCTCATCGCGGATCCGCTGCAGCAGATACAGGCCGGCCGAGGCGCGTGGCAGGATCACCGGGAAATCGCTGTCCGGCAGCCACACCTCTTCGAGCCGTTTGGCCAGGCCGACCACGTACACGTCCTCGATGCCGAGCTCTTCCAGCGCCCTCGCGGCGGCATTGACCTGCGGTTTGCCGCCGTCGACGACGACGAGATTGGGCGGGTAGGCGAATTTGCTCCGCGGTGTTGGCGTCGTGGAGTCCGCGACCGCCGCGGCGGTTGCCGCGTCCAGGGCGGCCTGGTGCGCCGGTTTGGCCGCGGCCGCCGCCTGCTCGTCTTTCTCTTGAAGATAGTGCCGGAACCGGCGGGTCAGCACATCATGCATGGCCGCGGTGTCGTCGGTGGCCGCGGCCCCGGTCACGGCGAACTTCCGGTAGTCGGACTTTTTCGGCAGGCCGTCCTCGACCACCACCATGGAGCCGACCACGTTGGTGCCCTGGACGTGCGAGATGTCGAAGCACTCGATCCGCAGCAGCGCCACGGGAAGCTCGAGCGCTTCCTGGATTTCCTGCAGGGCCTGGGAGCGCATGGTGAGGTCGCCGGCGCGCCGGGACTTATGGAGCTTGAGGGCGTGCTCGGCGTTTTCACGGACCGTGGACAGGAGGGCGGCCTTGTCTCCGCGCTGGGGAACGCGGATGTCCACCCGGGCCCCGCGCAGGCCGCTGAGCCATTGCGCAAGCTCCGGGGCGTTGCTGGGTTCGGCAGGCACCAGCACTTCCCGGGGCAACCTGCCCTGAAGCCCGGCTTCCTCGCCGTAGACCTGCTGGAGCAGGTGTTCGACCAGTTCCGGGGTGGTGGAGTCCTCGACTTTTTCCACCACCCAGCCGCGCTGGCCGCGGATCCGTCCGCCCCGGACGTGGAAGACCTGCACGGCGGCCTCGAGCTCGTCTTCGTGCAGGGCGAAGACGTCGGCGTCCGTGCCCTCGGCCAGGACGACGGCGTTACGTTCGAAGACCTTCTTCAGCGCCACGATGTCGTCCCGGAGCCGGGCCGCGCGTTCGTAGTCGAGCTCGGCGACTGCCGCGGCCATCTCCCGTTCCAGCCGGTTGACGAAGGGCTTGGCTTCGCCGCCCATGAACGTGCAGAAATCCTCGGCCAGGGCGCGGTGGTCCGCGGCGGAGATCCGGCCGACGCACGGCGCGGAACATTTGTCGATGTAGCCGAGCAGGCAGGGCCGGCCGCTGGCTTCGGCGCGCTTGAGCACCCCGGCGCTGCAGCTGCGGACCGGGAACACGCGCAGCAGGGTGTCCATGGTGTCCCGGATCGCGCCGGCGGTGTACGGGCCGAAGTACCGGGTCCCCTTGCGCCGGTCGCCGCGCAGCACCTGGACGCGCGGGTACTTCTCCCCCATCGTCACGGCGAGGTACGGGTAGCTTTTGTCGTCCCTGAACATCACGTTGAAGCGGGGCGTGAATTCTTTGATCCACGTGTATTCCAGCTGCAGCGACTCGAGTTCGCTGCCCACCACGGTCCATTCAACGCTGCTGGCCGTGTGGACCATCGCATAGGTTTTGGGCATGAGCCCGGCGGGGTTGGCGAAATAAGTGTTCAGCCGGGCACGGAGGTTCTTGGCCTTGCCGACGTAGATGACCCGGCCGTGCGGATCGCGGAAGCGGTACACGCCCGGATTGGTCGGAATTTCACCCGTCTGGGGTCGGTAACTCGCTGGATCTGCCACACATCAAGTCTACTGAGCCGCCGGCGGTGCCGTTGCACGTGTGCCGGCGCATGCCCGGCGGAGGCCGGGAGCAGGAAGCCGCGCGCTATTCGGCCGACTTGCTCTGGTTGTAGCTGGTGGAGCGTTCCTGGCCGCTCAGGTCCGCGATTGCGTCCATGATGCGGTCCGTGACCTGGCGGCGGGCCGGCAGGGAATGGTCCGGTCCGGTCTTCTCGAAGTACAGCGGCTCGCCGACCTTCATGGTGAAGTGCTGCGGTTTGACGGACTTGCTGTCCGCGGGCTGCAGGTGTTCGGTGCCGATCAGGCCCACCGGGATTACGGGCGCGCCGGTGGTCAGGGCCAGCCAGCCGACGCCGGTGCGGCCGCGGTACAGGATGCCGTCGCGGGAGCGGGTGCCTTCTGGATAGATGCCCACGCCCTTGCCGGAGTCGAGGATGTCCAGCAGCGTTTTCAGCGCCTGGACGCTCGCCGCCTGCTCGCCGCGTTCCACCGGAATGGAGCCCACAGCCTCGAAGAAGGACTTCATGGCCTTGCCTTTGATGCCGCCGGTGGTGAAGTACTCAGCCTTCGCGAAGAAGGCCACGGGCCGCGGCATGAGCGCCTGGACGATCACGCTGTCCAGGAACGAAAGGTGGTTCGGTGCCACGATGAACGGTCCGTCCTTGGGCACGTTTTCCAGGCCGATGACCGTGGGACGGCACGTGGTGGTTACCAGCCCCCGCGTGGTCCAGCGGATTGCGTCAAACATTGCCATCGGTGTGCACCTCGTTCAGGGCTGTGGTCCCCGGGCGTTCGGAGAGCCGGTTGATCGTCGCGTGAAGCGCCGCGGTGTTATGCACGATCTCGACGGCACCGGCCGCGTGCAGTTCGCCGTCGGGCGCAAACCCCCAGCCTACGCCGATGCAGTCCAGTCCGTTCGCAGCGGCCCCGGCGACGTCCTGCGCCCGGTCCCCCACCATCACGGCCCGGCCGGCGGCCGCAGGGTCCGCGGCAGCGAGGTCCGAGAGCGCCGCGGCGACGATGCCGGCCTTGCCTTCGGGAACAGAACCTGCGGGAACAGAGCCTGCGGGAACGGAGCCGTCGGGCACCGAGCCCGCTCCCGGGCTGGCGGCCTCGTCGGCGGCGGAGCCCCGGATGCTGTGGAAGAGTCCGGCGATGCCGTGGTGCGCCAGGACAGTGCGGGCAAGCCCTTCCGGCTTCTGGGTCGCGACGGCGATGGGCCGCCCCGCGGCGACGAAGTCCTCGAGGAGGCCGCGGATTCCCGGGTACAGCCTGCTCTGCGCTATTCCTGTGGATGCGTAGTGCGCCCGGTAGATGCGGACGGCGTCTTCCAGCTGTGCGGCCGGAACGCCGGCGATTTCCGTCAGGGAATGGCTCAGCTTGGGCCCAATCATGGCGTCCATCCGGGACTTGTCCGGAACCGGCAGGCCAAGCTCGATGAGGGCCGCGGCGATACCGTCGGTAATACCCCCGGCGGGATCGACAAGAGTGCCGTCAAGGTCGAAGATCACGGGCACTGTTGTATGCGTCACCGGCTTAGTTTCTCACGAGTGTGCTGTTGCCAGAAATTCGCATACTCCTTCAGGAATACATCAGGGAATACATCGGGAATACATCACGCAATACATCAGCGGATACATCCGGTGAAAACCCTGCGGGGCGGGGACGCGTGCGGCGGAA
>NZ_KI914927.1:202444-208276 GCF_000520575.1 Arthrobacter sp. I3 | reverse complement strand
TTACCTGCCCCGCCGCACGGTCCCTGGCGGCCGGTGTTCAGGCGAGGAGCTCGGCGAGGAACGCGGCCGTGTGGCTCTCGCTCGACTTGGCCACCTGCTCGGGGGTGCCGGAGGCGACCACACGGCCGCCACCGGACCCGCCGTCGGGGCCAAGGTCCACGATCCAGTCGGCGCTCTTGATGACGTCGAGGTTGTGTTCGATCGTGATCACCGTGTTGCCCTTCTCCACGAGGCCCTGGAGCACCATGAGGAGCTTGCGGATGTCCTCGAAGTGCAGGCCCGTGGTGGGCTCGTCCAGGACGTAGACGCTGCGGCCGTTGGAGCGTTTCTGGAGCTCGGCTGCGAGCTTCACGCGCTGGGCCTCGCCGCCGGAGAGCGTGGTGGCGGGCTGGCCCAGCCGGACGTAGCCAAGGCCGACGTCGACGAGCGTGTTGAGGTGCCGTGCGATCGGCGAGAAAGCCGCGAAGAACTCGGCCCCTTCCTCGATGGGCATGTTCAGCACGTCCGCGATGGTCTTGCCCTTGTAGTGGACCTCCAGGGTTTCGCGGTTGTACCGGGCGCCGTGGCAGACCTCGCAGGGGACGTAGACGTCCGGCAGGAAGTTCATCTCGATCTTCAGGGTGCCATCGCCGGAGCAGGCCTCGCAGCGGCCGCCCTTGACGTTGAATGAGAACCGGCCCGGCAGGTAGCCGCGGACCTTGGCCTCGGTGGTCTCGGCGAAGAGCTTTCGGATGTTGTCGAACACGCCGGTGTACGTGGCCGGGTTCGAGCGCGGGGTGCGGCCGATGGGGCTCTGGTCGACGTGCACCACCTTGTCCAGGTGTTCGAGGCCCTGGACGGACTTGTGCCTGCCGGCCACCTGCTTGGCGCCGTTGAGCTTGTTGGCGAGCACCTTGTAAAGGATCTCGTTGACCAGGGTGGACTTGCCCGAGCCGCTGACGCCGGTGACGGCGGTGAAGAGGCCCAGCGGGAAACTGGCGTCGATGTTCAGGAGGTTGTTCTCCTTCGCCCCGACCACCTTGAGCTCGCGCTTCTTGTCGTATTTGCGCCGCTTCTTCGGGATCTCGATCTTCCGCCGGCCGGAGAGGTAGTCGCCGGTGAGCGAATCCGTATTTTCCAGCAGCTCCTGGTAGGACCCGGAATGGACCACCATGCCGCCGTGCTCGCCGGCACCCGGTCCGATGTCCACCACCCAGTCGGCCTCGTGGATCGTGTCCTCGTCATGCTCCACGACGATCAGGGTGTTGCCGAGGTCCCGGAGCCGGGTGAGTGTCTCGATCAGGCGGCGGTTGTCCCGCTGGTGCAGGCCGATCGAGGGCTCGTCGAGGACGTACAGCACGCCCACGAGGCCGGAGCCGATCTGGGTGGCCAAACGGATGCGCTGGGCTTCGCCGCCAGACAGGGTGCCGGAGGGCCGCTCCAGGTTCAGGTACTCGAGTCCGACGTCGAGGAGGAAGGTCAGGCGGGCCTGGATTTCCTTGAGGACCTGGTGGGCGATCTGGGCCTCGCGGCCGGTGAGGACGAGGTTTTCGAGGAAGCCGGCGCATTCCCGCATGGGCAGCGCGGCGACCTCGGCGATTGACTTGCCGTTGATCAGCACCGAGAGCGACGCAGGGTTCAGCCGGGCACCGTTGCAGGCCGGGCACGGGACCTGGCGCATGTATTCCTCGTAGCGGTCGCGCGCATAGTCGGAATCGGTCTCGCCATGCTTGCGGTGGACGTACTGCACGACGCCCTCAAAGCCGGTGCTGTACTTGCGTTCACGGCCGAAGCGGTTGCGGTATTGCACCACCACCTTGTGGTCCTTGCCGTGCAGGACGGTCTGCCGGACGTCGGTGTCGAGCTTCTCCCACGCCGTCGTCATGGAGAAGCCGAGTTCCTCGGCCAGGCCGGCCAGCAGCCGGTTCCAGTACTCCGTGGTGGCGGTGCCCAGGGACCACGGCGCTATGGCCCCCTCGGAGAGCGAGAGCTCGGGGTTGGGGATGAGGAGTTCCTCGTCGACCTCCAGCTTGGTTCCGATGCCGCTGCACGCGCTGCAGGCGCCGAAAGGGTTGTTGAATGAGAAGGAACGGGGCTCGATCTCGTCGATCGCCAGGGGGTGCTCGTTGGGGCAGGCCAGGTGTTCCGAGAACGCCCTGATCCGCTCGGGATCGTCTGCTTCGAGGTCGACGAATTCGGCCAATATGCGGCCCTCCGCCAGTCCGAGGGCGGTTTCGACCGAGTCGGTCAGGCGCTGGCTGATGCCTTCCTTGACCACGAGGCGGTCCACCACGACTTCGATGGTGTGCTTGAACTGCTTGCCCAGCTTCGGCGGATCACTCAGGTGGACGAGCTCGCCGTCCACCCGGGCCCGCGAGTATCCCTTGGCGGTGAGTTCCTTGAAGAGGTCCACGAATTCGCCCTTGCGGCCGCGGACCACGGGTGCCAGCACCTGGAAGCGGGTGCCGTCCGGGAGCTCGAGCAGCTGGTCGACGATCTGCTGCGGGGTCTGCTTGGTCACGGGCTCCCCGCAGACGGGGCAGTGCGGCCGGCCCACACGGGCCCAGAGCAGGCGCATGTAGTCGTAAATCTCGGTGATGGTTCCCACGGTCGAGCGCGGGTTCTTGGACGTGGACTTCTGGTCGATGGACACCGCCGGCGAGAGGCCCTCGATGAAGTCGACGTCGGGCTTGTCCACCTGGCCCAGGAACTGCCGGGCGTAGGCGGAGAGGGATTCGACGTAGCGGCGCTGGCCCTCGGCGAAGATGGTGTCGAACGCGAGGGAGGACTTTCCGGAGCCGGACAGGCCGGTGAACACGATCATGGCATCACGCGGCAGGTCCAGGTCCACGTTGCGCAGGTTGTGCTCGCGGGCGCCCTTGACGACGAGGCGCGTCATGTCCGGACGCTTCAGGACGGGGCGGGACGGGGCCGCATCCCGGACTGCCAGCGGCTCGACGACGGAATGGACTTCAACGGCTGGATCTTCAGCTACAGCTTTAGGCACGAATCTAATGCTAATCGAAAACTTCTTCGAAAAACTATTCCGCGCGCCACGGGCGGCGCCGGATGTGCTATTGGCGGTCGTAGGCGGCGGCCAGCAGCTGCACGGCCTCGGCGAAACTGGCGCCCTGGGCTTTGGCGGCCGCGGCGAACTCGGCGGCGGCGGCGGACAGCGAACTCCAGGCGGCATCGCGGGCACACACCACGGTCCCGTTGCGGCCCTTCGTCACTACGACGCCGGCGGCCTCGAGTTCCTTGTAGGCCCGCGCCACGGTGTGCGGGGCGACGCCCAGTTCGCCGGCGAGGCTCCGCACGGCCGGAAGCCTGGTGCCCGGCGCGAGTGTGCCGTTGTCGGCGCGTTCGATCACGTAGAGCCGCAGCTGTTCGAAGAGCGGGACGGAGCTGGCCGGATTGGTCCGCCAGGATCCGGGAAAACGCTCCCCCGCCGCGTCCGCGGGGCTCACTGTTCGGCCTCCTGGACGGCCGGGACCTGTTCGCGGCCGGCGAACTGGGCCTCGTACAAATCCTTGTAGAGCCCCTGCCGGGCCACCAGCTGCTGGTGGGTGCCGTGTTCAACGATTCGTCCGTGGTCCATGACGAGAATTAGATCAGCGTCCCGGACCGTGGACAAACGGTGCGCGATCACGAAGCTTGTGTGACCGTGCCGCAGCCGCTCCATGGCATGCCGGATCTGCACCTCAGTGCGGCTGTCGACGGAGCTCGTCGCCTCATCCAGCACCATGATGCTGCGCCCGGCGAGCTGCGCCCGTGCGATCGAGACGAGCTGGCGCTGGCCCCGGCTCAGGGAGTCGCCGTCGTTGCCGAGCATCGTGGCGTAGCCGGCCGGCAGGGACCGGACAAACTGGTCCACGTGGCTGGCGCGGGCCGCCGCGACGATATCGGCTTCGGTGGCGCCGGGCCGGCCGTATTCGATGTTCTCCCGGATGCTGCCGGTAAACAGCCAGGCATCCTGCAGGACGATTCCGAAGGCGCGCCGCAGCTCGTCCCGCGGGATGGTGGCGATGTCCGTCGAGTCCACCAGGATCCGGCCGGAGTCGAGTTCGTAGAAGCGCATCAGGAGGTTGACCACGGTGGTCTTGCCGGCACCGGTGTGTCCCACGATCGCCACGGTCTGTCCCGGGTCCACCGTGAAGGAGAGGTCCTTCACCACGGGGGTGCCGGGGCTGTAGCTGAAGCTGACGTGCTCGAACGTGACCCGGCCCGCCACTGCGCCGGGATCCAGCAGGTCGCCGGGCGTGCCCGGGGCAGGGGCTTTGCGTCCGTTGGAGGATTTGCGCGGGACATGGAGCTTTCGCGCGGCCGTGGCGCCTTGCAGCTTGCCGGCGCCGTTGGCCGAGACCGCCGGCACGGCGCTGTCCGCAGGGATCTCCGGGGCGTCCAGCAACTCAAACACCCGCTCCGCCGAGGACAGGCAGGACTGCACGAGGGTCAGCATGCCGCCGATCTGGCTCACCGGCTGGCTAAAGAGACGGGAGAACTGGACAAAGGCCTGGATGCCGCCGATCGTCAAGAGCCCCGCGGTGACCTGCAGCGCCCCCACAACAGCAATCGCGATGTAGTTGAGGTTGGCGACAAACACCAGCAGCGGCTGCACGATGCCGGACAAATACTGGGCGCGGGTGCTCGATCGCGTGAGCTTCTCGTTGCGCTCCCGGAAGCTTGCCGCCGACTCTTCCTGCCGGCCGAAGGCCTTGACGACTTCATGCCCGGTGAAGAATTCCTCGAGTTGGGCGTGCAGTGCCCCCGTGCTGCTCCACTGCTCCTTGAAGTGCGGCTGGGAGTGCCGGGCCACGAGCACTGTGATCATCGTGGACACAGGCACCGAGAGGATCGCGATCAGTGCCAGCAGCGGCGAGAGCCACAGCATCATGGCGAGAGCGGCCGAGAGCATCAGGACGGCCATGATGAGCTGGTTGAGGAGCTGGTTGAGCGACTGGGAGATATTGTCGACGTCGTTCGTGGCCCGGCTGAGCACGTCGCCGCGGCGCTGTTCCTCGAAATGGCTGGACGGCAGCACATGGAGTTTTTGTTCCACGGAGCCGCGGAGGCCGTAGCTGAGGCGCTGCACCGCGGTGGCGGTCAGGCTGCCCTGAATCCAGCTGAACAGCGACGCCCCGACGTACATGGCCGAAACGGCCAGCAGCCGCTCGGCCAGCTGTTGCTCGTCGAGGGAGCCGCCCAGGAAGCCGTCGACGACGACGTCGGTGGCGTCGCCCAGCACCTTGGGCGCCGCTACGTTGAGTGTCACGAACGCGCAGGTCGCGGCGATGACGCCGGCCATCCGCCACTTCAGCGGCAGCAGCAGGCCCAGCAGCCGGGCGGCGGTGTGCCATTTGATGCGCTCCGGCACGCCGGGTCCCGCAACGGTCCCGGCGCGGTGTGCCCGCGCGCGGCTCACGGGGCTTCCTCCAGCACCAGCTGGGACGCGGCAATTTCCTGGTAGCTGGGCGAGGACTCCATGAGTTCGCTGTGCGTGCCCTGCGCGACGACCCGGCCGGCCTCCAGTACGAGAATCAGCCCGGCGTCCACGATTGTTGACACCCGCTCGGCCACGATCAGCACGGTCGCCGAGCGCAGCAGCGGCTCGATCGCCGCCCGGAGCCTGACGTCGGTGCCGTAGTCCAGAGCCGAGAAACTGTCATCGAAAAGGTAGGCGGGGGCCCGCTTGAGCAGGGCCCGCGCGATGCACAGGCGCTGCCGTTCGCCGCCGGAGAAGTTCGTGCCGCCCTGGCTTACGGGCGTGTCGAGCCCGAGCGGCAGGGCGCGGACAAAGTCGGCGGCCTGGGCAGCTTCGAGCGCCTGCCATATTTCGGGCTCGTTCGCGGCGGG
>NZ_KI914927.1:201694-202344 GCF_000520575.1 Arthrobacter sp. I3 | reverse complement strand
CCTGCCATATTTCGGGCTCGTTCGCGGCGGGCGCCCCGAACCGGAGGTTCCCCGCGACCGTGTCCGCGAACAGGTAGGACTGCTGCGGGACTATTGCGATCAGGCCGCGCAGGACGTCCAGGGGCATCGCCCGCACGTTCTCCCCGCCGATGCTGATCTCTCCGGCCGTCGTGTCGAGGAAACGGGGCAGCAGGTTCAGGAGTGTCGTCTTGCCGCTGCCGGTCGCGCCGATGATCGCCGTCGTGGTACCGGCCCTGGCGGTGAAGGAGACGCCGTCCAGCACGGGTGCTTCGGCGCCGGGGTAGGCGAAGGACACGTTCCGGAACTCGACGGCGCCGGAGCGGCCCGGGGCGCCGGCGACGGAACCGGAGGTTCCCCGCGACCGTGTCCGCGAACAGGTAGGACTGCTGCGGGACTATTGCGATCAGGCCGCGCAGGACGTCCAGGGGCATCGCCCGCACGTTCTCCCCGCCGATGCTGATCTCTCCGGCCGTCGTGTCGAGGAAACGGGGCAGCAGGTTCAGGAGTGTCGTCTTGCCGCTGCCGGTCGCGCCGATGATCGCCGTCGTGGTACCGGCCCTGGCGGTGAAGGAGACGCCGTCCAGCACGGGTGCTTCGGCGCCGGGGTAGGCGAAGGACACGTTCCGGAA
>NZ_KI914927.1:200070-201594 GCF_000520575.1 Arthrobacter sp. I3 | reverse complement strand
GGCCGGATCCGCGATGGCCGGTTCCGTGTCCAGCACCTCGCGGATCCGTTCCGCGCAGGCCGCCGCCCGGGGGGCGGTCATGAAGACGTACATCGCCATCATGATGGCAATCAGGATCTGCAGGATGTAGGCGATGAACGCCGTCAGCGCCCCCAGCCGCATTTCGCCGGCGTCGATGCGATGGCCGCCGAACCACACCACGAACACGGACGAGATGTTGACCACGAACATGATCATCGGCATCATCGCCGCCACGAGGAGAGCGGACTGCAGATTGTTCCGGGTGAGGTCCTTGTTGGCTTCATCGAACCGGCGGACCTCGTGGTCCTGCCGGACAAAGCCGCGGATGACATTCGCACCGATGATCTGCTCCCGCAGCACCCGGCCGATCCGGTCCAGGAGGCCCTGGCCCTGGCGGTACAGGGGAATCAGGCGGCGGACGATCACCGTCATGATCACCGTCAGGACCGGGATCACCACGACCACAATCCAGGACAGCACCACGTCCTGGTGCACGGCCAGCACGATGCCGCCGATGAAGATCGCCACAGATCGGAAGAGCGTCGTGTAGGGAAAGAGTGTGAGGTTTTGGATCTGGGCGACGTCGTTGGTGGCCCGGGTCACGAGGCTGGGCGCACCGAAAAGGCCCACCTCCTGGGATGAGAAGGACTGCACCTTCGCGAAGAGCTCCCCGCGCAGCTGGCCGCCGATCTCCATGGCGACCACGGCGCCCAGATATCCGGCCGCGACGGCCGTGATCACCTGGACGGCAGCGATTCCGGCCATCCAGGCCCCGAGGTGGAGGATCTCCCCGGTGTCCCCGCCGATGATGCCGTCGTCGATGATCGCGGCATTCAGGGTGGGCAGGAGCAGGTTGGCGGTGGCTTGCACGAGCTGCAGCACGACGATGGCCAGCACGGTCCCCTTATGCGCGGACAACAGCCGCGACATCAGGCCTATAAGCACTGAACCTCCATTACTAGCCCAGGGCCCGGAATGGTGATCAGCCTAACGGCCGCCCCACACCGCCACGTCATTGTAAGCCCCATTCAGGAGTGCTTCGTGTCATGCGGCAGACACGCCGCCTACCCGGTTTTCTGCGCCACCGCGAACGTGCGGCGGAACGGGAAGACCGTCCCGTGCCGGCCTGCCGGATATGCGTCGTCCAGCCGTGCCGAATACTCGGCCTCGAACTTCCTGGCCTCGTCGTCGGGGAGGGCCGCGAGGACCGGCCTGAGTCCGGTGCCGCGGACCCACTCCAAAACGGGGTTGGCGCCCGGGAGCAGCTGAAGGTACGTGGTCTCCCAGGCGTCGGCGGCACAACCGGCGTCGAGCATGATCTCCAGATATTCCGCTGCCTCCCCCACCACGTCGTCGTGGCGGAGCACCCCGGCGAGCCGCCCCGCCCAGGCCGGGGAATCGGCCAGCTCCCGCATCAGGGTGTGCGACGGGGCGTTGAAGTTCCCCGGCACCTGCAGCGCGAACCAGGCGCCCGGCTTGAGGGCATCGAGCCATAGTGGCAGC
>NZ_KI914927.1:190768-199970 GCF_000520575.1 Arthrobacter sp. I3 | reverse complement strand
AGCCATAGTGGCAGGAGCTTTCGGTGGCCGGGCACCCACTGCAGGGCCGCGTTGGTGACCACCACGTCCGTGTCCCCGGACGGCAGCCAGTGCTCAATGTCGGCAAGCTCGTAGGAAAGATTGGCCGCCGCGGCTGCGTGGTCCTTGGAAGTGGCCAGCATTTCCGGCGACGAATCCAGACCCACCACCTGCGCGCCCGGCCAGCGGTCCGCGAGCGTCGCGGTCAGGTTGCCGGGACCGCAGCCGAGGTCCACCACGTGCCGCGGGGCTTCGGCGTGAATCCGACCGGTCAGATCAAAAAATGGTCTGTCCCGGTAGTCCCCGAACTGCACATATTTCTCCGGATCCCACTTCATGGCTGCCTCCAGTTCCCGGCACATTGTCCTAACCGAAGCCTAGTCCCGGCCCGAGGGCCAGCCAAGGAAGCCGCCTGCGCTGCGGGCGGCTCACGGCGCGCGCCTGCACTGCGTGCGGTGCCGCGGCTACTACACGGGCACTAAGCTGGACAGCAATGAAACTCGTTGATCAGCTCCCCGCCCCGGCCGCCCGTATCCCCGGCAGGACGGGCCTGGACCCGGACGAGCTCTACACCCGGTTTGTCGAGTGGACCGAGACCCGCGGCCTTGCCCTGTACACCGCCCAGGACGAGGCGATCATGGAGCTGGCCGCCGGCTCAAACGTCATCCTGGCCACCCCGACCGGGTCCGGGAAATCCCTCGTGGCCATCGCCGCGCACTTCCAGGCCATGGCCCGCGGGCAGCGGAGCTACTACACCGCCCCGATCAAGGCCCTCGTCTCGGAAAAGTTCTTCGCCCTCTGTGAGATCTTCGGCGCCGACAACGTTGGCATGATCACCGGCGACTCCGGCGTGAACCAGGACGCCCCAATCATCTGCTGCACGGCCGAGATCCTGGCAAACATCGCCCTGCGTGAAGGTTCTGCGGCGCAGCTCGGTGCCGTGATCATGGACGAGTTCCACTTCTACTCGGACCCGCAGCGCGGCTGGGCGTGGCAGGTGCCGCTGCTTGAACTGCCCCAGGCGCAGTTCCTGCTGATGTCGGCGACGCTCGGCGATGTCAGCCGGTTCGAGGACGGCCTCAGCGACCTGACCGGCCGCACGACGACGACCGTCAGTTCCGCGGAACGCCCCATCCCGCTGCACTACTACTACGAACAGACCCCGGTGCACGAGACCCTCGAGGAGCTGCTCGCCACCAAGCAGGTCCCGGTCTACGTGGTCCACTTCAGCCAGGTCGAGGCGATCGACCGGGCCCAGAACCTGATGAGCATCAACGTCTGCACCCGCGAGGAAAAAGACAAGATTGCCGAGCTCATTGCCGGGTTCCGCTTCGCCGCAGGCTTCGGCAAGACCCTCAACCGCCTGGTCCGGCACGGGATCGGCGTTCACCACGCCGGCATGCTGCCGAAGTACCGCCGGCTGGTCGAACAGCTTGCCCAGGCCGGCCTGCTGAAGGTCATCTGCGGCACGGATACGCTCGGGGTGGGCATCAACGTGCCCATCCGCACCGTGCTGCTCACGGCACTGAGCAAATACGACGGCGTCCGCACCCGGCTGCTGAACTCCCGTGAGTTCCACCAGATCGCCGGCCGCGCCGGCCGCGCCGGCTATGACACCGCTGGAACCGTGGTGGTCCAGGCCCCGGAGCACGTGACGGAAAACGTGAAGGCGATGGCCAAGGCCACGGCCAAGTTCGGCGACGACCAGAAGAAGCTGCGCCAGGTGGTCAAGAAGAAGCCCCCGGAAGGCTTCGTGTCCTGGGGCGAACCGACGTACAAGCGGCTGGTCGAGTCCGTTCCGGATCCGCTGACGTCGAGTTTCACCGTGACGCATGCGATGCTGATGAACCTGATGGAACGCCCCGGCGACCCGTTCCAGGCCGCCCGCCGCCTGCTCACCGAAAACCACGAGACCCGTCCGGCCCAGCTGCGGCTCATGAAGAAGGCCCTGGGAATCTACCGCGAGCTGCTCGCGGCCGGCGTCGTGGAGCGGATCCCGGCCGCGGAGCAGGGTGCCGACGGCCGCACGGTCCGGCTCACGGTCCATCTGCAGGCAAACTTTGCCCTCAACCAGCCGCTGTCCCCGTTCGCGCTGGCGGCGCTGGAGTTGCTGGACCCGGAGTCGCCGTCGTACGCCCTGGACGTGGTGTCGGTGATCGAGGCCACCCTGGAGAAGCCGCGGCAGATCCTCTCGGCACAGCAGAAGAAGGCGCGCGGCGAGGCGATCGCGGCGATGAAGGCCGACGGGATCGAGTACGACCAGCGGATGGCGATGCTCGAGGAGGTCACCTACCCGCAGCCGCTCGCCGAGATCCTCGGCGAGGCTTTCGACGTCTACCGTAAGGCCGCGCCGTGGGTCGGCGACTTCGAGCTCGCGCCCAAGTCCGTGGTCCGGGACATGTACGAGCGCGCCATGAACTTCGGCGAGTTCGTCCAGTTCTACGGCCTCGCCCGCTCGGAGGGGATCGTGCTGCGCTACCTCGCCGACGGTTTCAAGGCGCTCCGCCAGACGGTCCCGCAGGATGCCCTCCGCGAGGACCTGGAGGACCTCATCGCCTGGCTGGGCGAACTGGTCCGGCAGGTGGACTCCAGCCTGCTGGACGAATGGGAAGAGCTCACTTCCGGCGCGGCGCCCACACCGCATGACGCTCCCCCGCCCCCGCCGCCGTCGCTGACCTCCAACATCCGGGCCTTCCGGGTGATGGTGCGCAACGAGATGTTCCGCCGCGTGGAGCTGTTCGCCGATGAGGCCGCCACCGCCCTGGGCGAGCTCGACGCCGGCTCCGGCTGGGACGCCGAGCGCTGGGAAGATGCCCTCGATGACTACTTTGATGAGCACAACGACATCGGCACCGGACCGGATGCCCGCGGTCCCGGGCTGCTGATCATCACCGAGGAACCCGGGGTATGGAAGGTGCGGCAGATCTTCGATGACCCCGCCCGCAACCACGACTGGGGCATCTCCGCCGACGTGGACCTGGCGGCCTCGGACGAGTCCGGGACCGCCGTCGTCCGCGTCACGGACGTCAACCGGCTCTAAGCGGGACGGCACGGGGGCGGCCGTCGCCGTCGCCGGCGCCGGTACCCCAGCCTGGGCCATCGCGCCGCGGGTAAACTCGGACAATGAGTGTAATCCGGCCTGCCACGGCGCATGACGTCCCTGCCATCCTGCAGATGATCCACGACCTCGCCCTCTACGAGAAGGAACCGGACGCCGTCCGGAACACCCCCGGGATGCTCACCGAGGTCCTCTTTGGCGAGCATCCCAAGGTCTTCGCCACCATGGCGGAGAACTCCGCGGGCGAGGTCCGCGGCTTCGCCCTCTGGTTCCTGAACTACTCCACGTGGGAGGGCGTCCACGGGATCTACCTCGAGGACCTCTACGTCCGGCCGGAGGCCCGCGGCGAGGGCCACGGCAAGGCACTGCTGCAGCACCTGGCGGCGACCGCCGTTGACCGGGGCTACGCGCGCGTCGAATGGAGTGTCCTGGACTGGAACGAGCCCTCCATCAACTTCTACAAGAAGCTCGGCGCCCTGCCGATGGAGGAATGGTCCACCTTCCGCCTCACCGGAGCGGCGCTGACGGCTTTCGGCAGCCGCCCGGCAGTTGCCGGCGCCGGCTCCCCCGCCGGCTCCAGCCCGGGTTCCCGCGAGGCGGCAATCCGTGGCTGATCTCCCAATGACGGGGCTCATGGGAGCCTCCCTGCTGGAGACTGCCTCCAGCGACGGGCGCAAAGTTCCGCACAGCGTCCGGGCGCGCCACACCTACCGGGGAATGCGGACCGCGGAACACTACTTCCAGGTCCCCCTGGACCACTTCAGCGAGGCGGGGCGCCGCGGCGAAACCATCTCCGTGTTCGCCCGCGAATACGTGTCCACCGAACACAGCGAGGCTGAGGCCGCCGGGCTTCCCTGGCTGCTTTTCCTGCAGGGCGGTCCCGGCGGGCGTGGAAACCGGTTCCCGTCGCTGGGTGGGTGGAGCAAGGCCGCCGCGAAGGACTTCCGGATCCTCATGCTGGACCAGCGCGGCACCGGACTGTCCTCGCCCGTCGACCGCAACACGCTGCCGCTGCGCGGCACCGACGCGGAGCAGGCTGACTACCTGACGCACTTCCGCGCCGACTCGATCGTCGCCGACGCCGAAGCCATCCGGGTGGCCCTGGACTCGGCCCCGTGGACTATCTACGGCCAGAGCTACGGCGGATTCTGCGCGCTCAGCTACCTTTCCTTCGCCCCCGAGGGGCTGCGCGAGGTCCTCGTGACGGGCGGGCTGGCCCCGCTGGGCGGCTCCGCCGACCGTGTGTACCGGGCCACGTTCCAGCGGGTCGCGGCCCGGAACGCTGAATACTTTGACTGGTATCCCGAGGACCGGGCCATCGTCACCCGGATCGCCCGGCACCTGCGGGAAACGGAGGAGGTCCTGCCCGACGGCGGCCGGCTCACGGTGGAGCGGTTCCAGATGGTGGGCTCGTTCCTGGGCGGCAACACCCGGGTGGACGCACTGCACCACCTGCTCGAGGACGCCTTCGTGGCCACACCGGGCGGCGACCGTCTCTCCGACGCCTTCCTGGAGCAGGTCCGGGGCCTCGTGTCCCGGGCCGCGAACCCGTTGTACGCGTTGATGCACGAATCCATTTACGCCCAGGACGGTGCCACCAACTGGGCCGCCTGGCGCGTGCTGGAGGAATTCCCCGAGTTCCGCCCCGACGCCGGCGAACCGCTTCTGACCGGGGAAATGGTGTACCCCTGGTATTTCGAGCAGGATCCGGCCCTGCACCCGCTGCAGGACGTGGCCCGGCTCCTGGCCGAAAAGGACGACTGGGCACCCCTCTACGACCCGGAGCGACTGGCGCTGAACACCGTGCCCGTCGCCGCGGCCGTCTACACCGATGACATCTACGTGGACCGGGAGCTGTCCCTGGAGACGGCGGCCGCGGTCCGGGGCCTGCAGGTCTGGGAAACCGGCGACTTCCACCACGACGGGATCGCGGACGACGGCGAGGCGATCTTCGGGCGCCTGCTGGGGATGGCCCGTTCCGCCCGACGGTGACCCGGCCGCAGCCAGGCACGGGCCGATGACACCCGGCTTAGCAGGTACGGCTTAAACAGGCACGGCGCCGGACCCATGAGGGTCCGGCGCCGTACTGCTATGCGCCGCGGGGTGTGTCCTGCACTCTCACCCCGGCAGTTTGGTACTAGTCGACGTCGCTCAGGCTCTTGCGGGAGTCCTCTTCCAGCCGGGCATCCAGCTTCGACTTGGACGCCTTGGAGCTCATCAGGCTGGCGACCACCGCGACGACGATGGTGCCGATGATCACACCGAGCGAGACGTAAGTGGGGATCTCGGGCGCCCATTCGATGTGCTGGCCGCCGTTGATAAAGGGCAGCTCGTTGACGTGCATGGCGTGCAGGACCAGCTTCACACCGATGAACGCGAGGATCACGGACAGGGCGTGCTTGAGGTAGATGAGCCGGTTCATGAGGCCGCCGAGCAGGAAGTACAGCTGGCGCAGCCCCATGAGGGCAAAGATGTTGGCGGTGAAGACGATGAAGGCACTCTGGGTGAGGCCGAAGATGGCCGGAATGGAGTCGACCGCGAAGAGCAGGTCCGTCATGCCGATGGTCACGAAGACGATCAGCATCGGGGTGAACACCTTCTTGCCGTCGACGACGGTGCGGAGCTTGCCGCCGTCGAACTTCTCGGACATCGGCAGGACCCGGCGGATCCGGGCGATCAGCGGGTTTTCCTTGTCTTCCTCGTCCTCGCCCTCGTCCTGGGCCTGCTTCCAGGCGGTCCAGAGCAGGAAGGCGCCGAAGATGTAGAAGACCCAGCTGAACTGCTCGATCACGATCGCGCCGAGCATGATGAAGATGCCGCGGAGGATCAGGGCGATGATGATGCCCACCATGAGCACTTCCTGCTGATACTTTCTCGGTACCGAGAAGCGCGCCATGATGATGATGAAGACGAACAGGTTGTCGATGCTCAGGCTGTATTCGGTCACCCAGCCGGCGATGAACTGGCCGCCGAATTCCGGGCCGGTGAAGGCGAACATGGCGCCGGCGAAGACCAGGGCCAGGGCCACGTAGAACGCGACCCACAGTCCGGCTTCTTTCATGGAGGGCTCATGCGGGCGTTTGAGGACCATCAGCAGGTCGATGGCCAGAATGACGCCGAGGACGACAAACGAGCCGATCTCGAACCACAGGGGAAGCTCGGGCACGGGGGAAATACCTTTCGTAGGGTACAGCTCAGCGGTGTAAGTCTCTCCGACCGCCGGCGCATAACGCTGCCTGGCTGCCCGCTACGCCCGGCGCGGCATCGTAGCCGTGCGTGTTGACGATCGTAGCGTTTGGGATACTCCCCTACGTTTGACCGAGTTTACCCTAGGCGTGCCCCGCGGATTGCATTTGCCGCAGTTCCTTCTTCAATTCCCCCACCTCGTCGCGCAGCCGGGCGGCCAGTTCGAATTGCAGCTCCCCCGCTGCGGCGTGCATCTGTTCGGTCAGCTGTTCGATCAGCCCGACGAGGTCCTCGGCTGGCGCGGCGGCGAGCCCGTCCGCACGGATGAGCGCGGTGCCCTTGCCCTTGCCACGGTTCTTCCCGGCCGCGGCCAGCAGCTCGCGGGTGTCCGCGTCTTCCTTGGCCAGCTGGTCGGTGATGTCCGCGATCTTCTTCCGGAGCGGCTGGGGATCGATCCCTTTCTCCGTGTTGTACGCCACCTGGATGGCGCGGCGGCGGTTGGTCTCGTCGATGGCATGGGCCATCGAGTCGGTGATCCGGTCCGCGTACATGTGCACCTGGCCGGAGACGTTTCGGGCGGCACGCCCGATGGTCTGGATCAGGGACGTCGAGGAGCGCAGGAAGCCTTCCTTGTCCGCGTCCAGGATGCTGACCAGCGAGACCTCCGGGAGGTCCAGGCCTTCACGGAGCAGGTTGATGCCGACGAGGACGTCGAAGACACCCATCCGCAGTTCGCGCAGGAGTTCCACGCGGCGGAGGGTGTCGACGTCGGAGTGCAGGTATTCCACCTTCACGCCATGGCCCAGCAGGTAGTCCGTCAGGTCCTCGGCCATCCGCTTGGTCAGGGTGGTGACCAGGACCCGCTCGTTCTTCGCGGTGCGGGTCCGGATTTCGCCCAGCAGGTCATCGATCTGCCCCTTCGTGGGCTTGACGACGACCTCGGGGTCGATCAGACCGGTGGGGCGGATGATCTGCTGGACGAAGCCGTCGGACTTGCCGAGCTCGTACTTGCCCGGCGTCGCGGAGAGGTAGACCGTCTGGCCCACGCGGTCCTGGAACTCGTCCCATTTGAGCGGGCGGTTGTCCATCGCCGAGGGCAGCCGGAAGCCGTGGTCCACGAGGTTCCGTTTGCGGGACATGTCACCCTCGTACATGGCGCCGATCTGCGGCACGGTGACGTGGGACTCATCGATCACCAGGAGGAAGTCATCCGGGAAGTAGTCGATCAGGCAGTGCGGCGCGGTCCCCCGGGCCCGGCCGTCGATGTGCGAGGAATAGTTCTCGATGCCGTTGCAGAACCCCATCTGCTGCATCATTTCCAGGTCATAGGTGGTGCGCATCCGGAGCCGTTGGGCCTCGACCAGCTTGTTCTGGCTTTCCAGCACGGCGAGGCGCTCGGCCAGTTCATCTTCGATCCGCTTGATTGCCCGGCCCATCCGTTCCGGACCGGCGACGTAGTGCGAGGCGGGGAAGACGTACATTTCGTTCTCGTCCCGGAGCACTTCGCCGGTCAGCGGGTGCAGGGTCTGGATATTTTCGATCTCGTCACCGAAAAACTCGATCCGGATCGCCAGTTCCTCGTACATCGGGATGATTTCCACGGTGTCCCCGCGGACCCGGAACGTGCCGCGGTGGAAGTCCATGTCGTTGCGGGTGTACTGCATGGAGACGAACTTCCGGAGCAGGTCGTCACGGTTCATCTCAGCCCCCTTGCGGAGGGTCACCATCCCGGCGATGTATTCTTCCGGGGTGCCGAGGCCGTAGATGCAGGAGACGGTGGCAACCACGATCACGTCGCGGCGGGTCAGCAGCGCGTTGGTCGCGGAGTGGCGGAGCCGTTCGACTTCCTCGTTGACGGAGGAGTCCTTCTCGATGAAGGTGTCCGTCTGGGCGACGTAGGCCTCCGGCTGGTAGTAGTCGTAGTAGGACACGAAGTATTCCACGGCGTTGTTCGGCAGCAGTTCGCGGAATTCGTTGGCCAGCTGCGCGGCGAGGGTTTTGTTCTGCACCATCACCAGGGTGGGCCGCTGGACCTGCTCGATCAGCCAGGCCGTGGTCGCGCTCTTACCGGTACCGGTGGCGCCAAGCAGCACGACGTCTTTTTCGCCGTTCTGGATGCGCTCAGTCAGCTCTGCGATGGCGGCCGGCTGGTCACCCGCCGGCTGGAACTCACTGATGACCTCGAAGGGCGCCACGACGCGGTTGATTTCCTGGGCAAGACTCATGTACCTAATCTACCGCCGGGCTGTGACAGGATGCCCTGATTCAGCTTTGGGCAGTACCGGGGCCGGCGGCAGGTGCCGTTGCGGTGGCGCCGCCGCCGGTGCCGGCACCGGCGTCGTCTGCTCCGGGGTCGTCCGCGTACGACGGCGGCTGCCATCCCGTGCGCTGCACCCACGCTTCCATCCGGGGCCAGGCATACTCGGTGAACCAGCCCTCCTTGTCGGCCGCGTAGCCGGCGGTGGACTTGTCGACGCCGTGCAGCCCGGCGACCCGTTGCTTTTCGGCGACATAGTCCGCCCGGGCTTCGGGATCGGCGCGCAGCCAGTCGCGGAAGCACAGCGCGTACCGCCAGCCCGGCGAGCCGGCCGCGCGGAGGTGGAGATTCACCGGCCGGCCGGGGTCGGCGTTGCCGTGCAGCCTCTTGCCCCAGTCGGCAGGGTCCGGGTGCGAGGGCTTCGGGTTGTCGGCGATGATGCCGGGCCAGCGCGGGAATCCTGCGTCGGCCAACAGCGGCGCGATCCGGTCCGCGGCGTCGAGGTCCCGGACGCTGAGCTGGAGGTCGATCACATCTTTGGCGTCGAGGCCAGGGACGGCCGTGGACCCGAGGTGGTCGACGGCCAGGACATCCTGCGGGACCGCTGCCCGCAGCCGGGCGATCAGCCGGGCGGCCTGCGCGGCCCAGGCCGGATCGGCCGGGGCGAGGACCGGCCCCGCCGT